>JBFLXB010000026.1 GCA_040757335.1 Nitrospirota bacterium
CGCTGCGTGAGCAGCGCCCCTCTGCGTCAGAGCGTTATGTCACCGACTACGGCGTAACGCCTTGGCCACCTCCCTTGCCGACATTGATGGTGCCAGAGACCAGGTACACATGGTCGTTCGTCAGAGTGGTGCTGGCGGTGATGTCGGCGTTGAGCAGGCAGATCGGGAAAGTCACGCCGAAAAGGCTCGCCATCTGGCCGGCGTCGCTGGTGCCGGTGGGGCAGTTGGCCGAGGCGGCGGGTACGATGGTGCCGCCCTCGATCTCGGCTCGCAAGGGGTGGAAATCCGTGCCAGTCAAGCTGCCGCTCCCCTCACTGAGGGTCCAGCCCTGCCACCAGGGATTCGGATCGTTCGGATCCACCGCCCCGATGTAATCCGTGTTGGTAAAGAACGCATCGTCCCAGGTGGCATCGGGAAAGTCAGAGTTGGCGCGCACATCGGTGAACGTCACGGACGTGGCGCTGGCCAACTGCGCCGCAGCATTCTGGGCCGCAATGTCGGCGTCCAACTGGGGGTCGATCTGCGTTACGCTGCCGGCCAAAATCGCCGTCTCACCGGCGTCCCCGGCATCGCCCTCCTGGGCCGCCGAGCCAGCCGCGCAATTGAAGATCGAGTCGTCATAGGACAAGCGCCCGGCAGTGACATCATCGGAGCGGTCGTCGATGTCTAGGCAAGCCAGTTCAAAGCCACCCGTGATGATGGCCTTGTGGAAGAAGGCGCCAAAGCCCTCGTGGTGGTAGGCGCCCGTGGTGGTCGTGGTGGGCTTGCCCACATCGCCGATCAGCGTAATGTTGGCAATCGTCGGCAGACTGCGCGGCAAAGCGTCGAAGTTGCCGCCGTTGTTATCCGACTCGATGCCCCGGTCGCCCCGGGTGTCCGACTGCTTGACGATAGCGAACTGGATCCCGCCCTGATACCCCAGGTCCATGTCCAGGCCGTCGTCATCCGGCGCCGTGATCACCACGTACTTGGCGTTCACCGTACCGCCGAACCACTCGATTCCGTCGTCCCCGCTCTGATGCACCTGCACGTGGTCGATCACGGTCCCGCTGCCCACGCCCTCCAGAGTTAACCCTTGGATCTCCTGGTCAAGACGAAACTCCTGCCCTGACTCGGTCACCACGAGGTAGTGGATTTCCCCGCTGTCATCGGAGGGATCATTTCCGCCAAAGTAGCGGTTCACGCTGTCGGGCGCGGCCTCGCTCAGGACCTCGGCGCCTTCGTTGACCACGCCAAAACCGTCGATGATCAAGCCGCCCCACTCGTTGTAACCTGAAAAATTGTTCGCGGCCGTACTGATATTGCCACCGTCTGCGGAGCTCATGACGACCGGCATGGCGGCGGTGCCGTTGACGAACACGTCCGAGCCACGGGTGATCACGATGCCCGCGGTGCTGGCGGTGGTGTCGCCAAAGATCTGCACCCCTGGTTCAATGGTGAGTGTCGTGTTGCAGGGGACGGCACAACCGCCTGCGGCCGGGGGATTATCGTCACCATCATCACTGCTGCACGCAGTGATCCCGATTACTAAACTGGCTATGAACAAGAACTTCGTGGTACCTTCCATTCGCATGGTTGCCTCCATTTGCATATTGGGTGAAGGTTAAGGGAGTCAGTCCCTATTAGGTCGCGCCATCTTAGGACGTCGATGTTACAGAAAGTGATGGCTCTACGTTACGTTTGCGTTAAATGAACATTCTGATTACAGGTCCCAGCCTATCGAGAAGGCAATTTCAAAACCTTTCCGATAGGAGCGCAGGATCTGATCGTCTTGAAGAAACTTGACCTCTGGGTTCAACAGATTCTTGGCCGAGAGCTTGTACTTGAAGGATCTGGTAAGTCGTTGGCTGAAAACCACGTCGAGCTCCGGCGCGGGTTGCTCCATCACATCCGGCTGGCCTTGAATGCCGACCTCGGAGATGCGTTCGCCAACCACGTTGAAAAGGATCGTGGCATCGGTGGATACGCCGTCGAAACCCAGGGCGAGGTTGAAGACATACGGCGCTTGTCCCTGCAAGGGGCGCGTCTTGTTGGTGTTCGTGAACAACGTATCCGCCAATGTCACCTCGGAGTCGATCCACGCCGCGTTTCCTGCCACGAAAAAGGCCTCCCACGATCGACCAAGAGATCCCAACCCCATGCGGTAGCCGAGCTCGATGCCCATGTTGATGGCCTCATCCGCGTTCTGAAAGCTGCGCGGTGCGTTGAACCCTGGAATCTTGACGGTCTCGATGGGGTTCGTGAAATCTTTCCAGAACGTGCCAAAGGTGAGGCTCTCGGTTCCGGAGGGATACCATTCCCAGCGTAGGTCAAGACCGCTGATGGTCGTTTCCTCAAGGTTCGGCTGGCCCACGTACGTGTCCCCGGTCTCGGGATCGTTGTATGACGCGGGCGACAGTTCCTTGAGGTCCGGCCGCGAAACGGTTGCGCCATAGCCCAGCCGCAACTGCATCGTCGGAGTCAGAAACCATGTGGCGGTGGCGGCCGGGAGCACATCCGAGGTCTCAAGCACGCTCTTGACTTCATTCTGGCTGCTGCCCGCTGCCTGAAAGGTTCGCACGTTCAGGCTGGCTTGCTCGGATCTCACGCCTCCGGTCACCCGCACGGTGTTGTACACGCGTGTGTCCGCCATCAGGTAGACCGCGTCGACATCTTCGGTTCCCTCGTAGTCGTCGTTGGCGCCGGTGAGGTCGTCGAGCACAAAGCCGTCGGACCGGATATTTTCAGCGTTGAAGATATCCTCGGGATTGGGTTCGGTGGCGATGTCGAGGGGTATCGAGCCCTGTTCCCACAGGAATTGGAACGTCTGGATCTCAGACTTCCGGTCCGCGGAAGAGCGCGCCGCCCCGGCTTTCAGCAGCGCGAAGAGCCGGTCCTCGGTTCCCAATGGAAGCGACAGGTCGAGAGCCAGGTTTAGGATGTCGTCGTTCAATTCGTCATACCGCCGGGCCAGGGAGCTCTCTTCAAACACGAATTGCCCGCTCTGCTCGATGTAACGATAGAAGCGCCGGTCAGGCGAATAACGCTTACCCTGGGAGAACATGGCCCGCCAGTCCACGAGCAGGTCGTGGAACATCGGAAACGCGTGGCTCCCTACTAGTTGTTGCGTGAGCAGTTGGCGCTCAACCCATTCCAGAGTGGACTCCCTGACTGTGTCATCGTTCTCGCCGCGCAACCCGGTTTGCAGGCGCGCCATGTCCGTGGTCTTACGAATGAGAAACGTGTTGGACGTCAGGCTGTGGTGTTCTCCGAGTTGTGCGGCGAGCGTCAGCGTCCCGCTTAGCGTGACCTCCATCAAGCTGCGTGTGACGTTGTATTGGTCGACGGGGACCAGCGTGGTGCCTGAGAGCCCGTAGGTATTCTCGGGTCCTATTCGCTGCTCCCATTCGCGGTTCCATGCGAGGGATCCCAGGAATCCCAGTCTGCTGCGACCTAGGTAGAATCGGTTGCCGCCGGCCACGCTGAGTCCCGCGTCAGGCATCACCGTGTATTCGTCGACCCGATAGATGTTCGGAAACGCTTCGCCCAAGGCCTCGAGTTCCTCGTCCGTGAAGCCGTTGGGATTGGAAATGGATATCGGAGCCAGCTCCCGGTTGCCGCTGACCGCCGCTTCCACGGAGGAAGGCAAGGCGCGCGTGCCGTCGTCGATGCCCAACCAGTCCAATCCGCCCCCGCGGTAGGTCAGGCCGTCCTTGAACGTGGCTTCGCTGTTGTACCCGGTGCTCAGGGAGACATTCAGGAACCGTTCATCCGGCACGCCGCGCGTCTCGAGCTGCATCAGACCGCCGCCAAAGCTGCCGGGAAGGTCCGGCGAATACGTTTTTTGTACCTCCACGGACTTCAGGCTGTCGGTGGGAAAGAGATCCAAGGGCACCACCCGGCGGTTGGGGTCCGGGCTCGGCAGCTCGGAGCCGTTCCAGAGGGTTTTGGTGTAGCGCTCCGGCAGGCCGCGCACGTGGACGAACTTTCCGCCCTCCACGGTCAAGCCCGTGACGCGCTGCAACGCGTCGGCTGCGTCGCTGTCTCCGGCGGCCTCCATTTGATCGGCTCCCAGGACCTCGGTGACCGAGAAGCTCTCGCGTTGTTGCTCCGCCACTGCGGCCACGCTGCCTTCGATGTAGGGCGCGGTCACCACGAACTCCTGCAGCTCCACTCCGGACGGCGTGAGCTCGACGTCAAAGGTCGCGGCCTGGTCGGCCGCTACGTGGACGTCGTTCAACGTCTGGGTGCTGAACTGGGGATGAATCACCGACAGCGCGTAGACGCCGACCGGCAGGCCGAGCGTGAAGCCGCCGTCCGCGTTGGTTTGGGTCTGGCGATCCGTTCCGCTGGCGAACACGCGCGCGCCGGACACGGGCGCGCCGGTTTCTGTCGACACCACGCGTCCCGACACCGTGCCGGTCTGCAACACCGCCTGCACTTCGGCCTGCCCGGCTGTCGCCTCACCGGAACTCTCCAGATCAACCAGCGGAGGACGGCCGTCGTTGAAGAGGGTGACGATCACCTGGACGCTTGCCCCCGCGCCGACAGTGACGGCGAGCGGGGCGAGCGTTTGGTCGCCGTCACGCAACAGCAGGTCGTGTTGACCTGGAGGGAGCGCGAGCTCCACGCGACCGACGCGATCGGTCGTGCCGATGACCTCGCCTTCCAGGCTCACCGTGACGTTGCTCACCGGGGCGCCGTCACGGAGCAGCACCAGCGAGAACTCAGCGTGCTTCTGGGCGAGGGCGATGACGGGAAGCCACGTAAACAACCCGAACGCGAGCCAGCCCTTGGCCAGCGTTGTGATCGACAAGGGAGCGGGCCCGCGGTGCCTCAATCGCACTTCCACGTGGCATGGCGGCACTCATCCATGGCCTTGCGTATTTCAGAGGCTTTGCGGAACAACTCGGGGCGAGACAACTTCGCAAGGTGCGTTTCGGCCTGCGCGTACCGACTGGTCCTGTAATAGGAGTAGGCGAGGGCGTAACGAATGTCCTCGTCGTCCAGGAGTCCGACCCGGTGCAGCGCATCGGTCATGGCCGTCACTTGGTCGAACCGTTCGAGCTCGATCAGCAGGGCGAGCCGCTGTTTGAACTTTTTTTTCTGGTCCTGCACCCCGACGTTGAGGGTGAGCGCATAGTAGGGACGACCCGCCCGGCGGTACAGCTCAGCCGCCTCAGCCGTGAGGTCCGGGTGTTGGTCCGCGGCATGTTCCAGCACCCCGGCTGCCGCGTAGGTCCAGCCCATGTCCAGGTAGGCGTGCGCCAGTTCCAGGACCACGTCGCGGTTGGCGCCGCGCTGGAGCCGCGCCCGCTCCAAGAACCGGGCCGCATCTCGCGGCTGACCACTGCGCCGCAACGCGTTGCCGATGGCCAGCGCATCTTCCGGGTTCGCGGAACCGGTCTGACTCAGGTAGGCGCGTCCGAGCTCGGCAGCCTCCTGGTACACTCCCAGCTCGATCAGCAGAAAGATCTGGCGCCGCGGAAACGCCCCGCTGTCCGGAAAGCGGCGAGCGCCGGACTCGAGCGCGCGCCACGACGCGGCCTTATCGCCCAGCTCCCAGTAGGCCTGGGACGTCATGAGGTGGATCTCGGGCAGGGCTTGTCCGGTCTCGCCCGCTGCCTGGATCTCCTTCAGGACCGCGCGGAAGTCACGAAGACCGTAGTGGGCTTGAGCCAGATACACGTGGACGATCGGATCGCTCTGGCCTTCTGTGATCGCGCGCTCGAACGCAACCCTGGCCCCGGCCAGATCCTTGGTATAAAGGCCCACCAATCCACGCAGCGTGTACAGGCGGGCGAGGTCGACGTCTTCTTGGGTCTCGTCGACTTGCGCCAAAACCGATCCCGCCCGGTCGTAGTGCCCGTCCCTGATGAGGAGGGCACCGAGCGCAACGAGATCGACCTCCTCAGCGGGTTTCTTCTCGGCTGAGACGGCAACCGAGCCGGACCACGTGCCGACTAGGACTGCGGCGGTCACGACGAGAGTGACGATGAAGGTTCGCGGGTACGAGATCACGCGTCAATGCCCAGGCCGAGGGGATCTGCTCAGAACATGCGAAAGGCCACCCCCTCCCTAGCCCTCCCCCCTTGAGGGGGAGGGGAGGGTGGGGGGTGCATTTTCATGCTGCGGGGTGAGCACCGACTCACGGAACTAACTCAGGTCAAAACCGATCTTTTGTTTGGCCCACACCCTGACCGGCTGGCCTTTGTACACGGCGGGTTCGAATTGCCACTGGCGCACGCTGTCCACCGCCACCTGGTCAAAGATCTGGGGAGGGCTCGATTCCAGGACCTTGACCTTTTCCACGTCGCCGGAAGGCGTGATCAACACATTGAGCACCACGTAGCCTTCGATGCCCTTGGTCCTGGCCTGCATCGGATAGTCGAGCGCCGCGCGCCTGGTGGGCCGCGGCTTCACGTCCACGGCCTCGTCGGTCATCACCAAGTCGTCGCCGCTGCCGAGAAGGCGATCGCTGGGCCGCACCATGTCGGCCAAGTCAAGCGAGGGAAGTCCCACGTCCACGCCGGCGAGCTGGGAGTCGAGGCCGTCGAGGGCGGCCGGCGGCCGCCACGTCGACGGTTCATTACGCCGCGGTTTGGCCTCCACCTCCTTCTTTTTGGGAGGCTCCACGAGCTTCTGAACCTCGAAGTGGCTGGGTCGCGCGTCGGACTGCGCCGGAGGTCCTCCGCCCAGTTCGTTCATCAGGATGAGCGACCCGAAGACCAGCGATGATCCGAACGCCATTGACGCCAACGCAGCTCCGTATCGAATACCCTCGTTCATGTTCGCCTCCCGCGAGATCAGCCCACTTCTTCCTTCGTCGCCACGCCCACGTCCTTGGCGCCGGCCAGCCGGCACTGATCCACGACTTCGACCAGCTTGTTGGCAGGCACCGATTCATCGACCACCACGAGCACAGAGTTCGTGGTGCTGATCTTGAGCAGGTCGCGGAGGCGGCTCTGAATCAACCACGTCCTCACTGGTTTGCCGTCCAGAAAGGTGTCCCCGCTCCCGTCGATATACACGCGGATGGCCTTGCTCGACGCGGGCGTGGCGCTGGTGGCGGTGGGACGTTGAATGTCCAGATCCATGTCCTTGATGAACGTGGTGCTGACCATGAAGAAGATCAGCAGGATGAACACCATGTCGACCAAGGGCGTGATGTCGATCCCTTGGCCCTGCGCATCCTTCGGTTCGCGGAATCTCACGCCGCGACCTCAGGCGTCTGCGGCCGTTGCGCCATGGTGCACAGGATGTTTTTGATCTGTGCGAGCTCCATTTGGATCGTCCGTTGTTTCTTGTCCAAGTACCCCTTGATGATCAGCCCGGGTATCGCCACGGCCAGGCCGAGCTGGGTGGTGAACAAGGCTTGCGCAATGCCGCCTGCAATGCCGCCGGACTGCGAGAACAGCGACATGTCCTCCAGGGATTTGAAGGTCTCGATCATGCCGCTGACCGTTCCGAGCAGCCCCAGCAAAGGCGCGGCCACCACGATGATCCGGATCAAGAGGGAGAACCGCTTCAAGTCGCGGTCATACTCGCCGAACACGTCGTCCAGGGCTCTGCGCAGGGACGGCGTCCCCCTCCGGTAGACCCCGATGCCGCGCCCCACCGCAGCTTCGACGATGCCTGTGCGGGTCTCAGCGGGGTGTTTGAGTTGCCGATCGATCAGGGTTCGCACCGGCTGCACGCCGCCCCGCCTCAACGCCAGAGCCCGATAGCCGATCGCAAACCACAGCAGCAATGTGGCGGCGACCAACGGCGGCATGACGTAGCCGCCCACCTCCACGTAGTGGGCGAATAGATCGAGCCCTTGCTGAAACAACCCCTGGGGCATCACGCCGCGGCTTTGGTCTGGTGGTAGAGGTTCGTGACGCGCAACGCCGCCTTCTCCATGTCGTCCTTGATGCGTTCGCTCCAGCCCGAGAGCAGGTGGCCCAGCACCAGTGCGGGGATGGCGACGGCCAATCCCAACTCGGTGGTGACCAGGGCGACCGAGATGCCGCCGGACAACAGCTTGGGGTCGCCGGTGCCGAACACCGTGATGATGTCAAAGGTCTGAATCATGCCGGTCACCGTGCCCAGCAGGCCCAGCAACGGAGCGACGGCGGCCAGCACGAGGATAAAGGCGCCGAATCGGTTGAGGTGTCCGCTCTCGTTGAGAATACTTTCGGACACAATGTCTTCGAGATGCTCGCGGTCGCGGTCCAAGTTGCGGATCGTGGCGGCGAGGACGCGGCCCGTGGAGCCCTTGCTGCGATGGCATTCCTCCAGGGCTTTGTTCAGATCGCCTTGTTTGACAAGCTCCCCCACGCTGTTGAGGACGTCACCCGTGCTCGTGCTGGCTGATTTCAGGAATGCCGCGCGCAGCAGGATCAGGAGCAACGCCAACCCACCGAGGGCCACGATCAGCCACCCGATCAACCCGCCGCTGTCAACGTGTTGCAGCAGCGTTTGGTTCTGGTCCTCGGTGACTTGCTTGTCCAGCGACTCATAGAGAAAGACTTTGAGCGGATCGGGCTGCTCGTTGCGGGCCAAGGCCTGCGCCACGTCCGCAGCAGGGAGCGTCCACAACTTCATCTGGCCCCCGCCGGCCGGAGCCAGCGCGCCGCTGCCGGCCTCGCTCACCCCGTAGGCCGCGATATTGCCCACCCGGATCACCGTGCCGCTGGTTTTGGTGCCGTCCCGCAGGTAAAAGGCGCCTGGCGTCTGCCTGAGACCGGACAGACCGGAGACCACGTTGCTTGTCACCGCAAAGAGCTTTCCAATCTTGGCTTCGTCATCCAGGGCTTTGAAATCATCCGTGTCGATCAGGGCGTGGCCGTGTTTCGTCAGCGTGGTGCCGGCCTGATCAAAGACCGCCTCGAGCGTCTCGCGGCTGCCGGCGTTGGTGTCGGCCGCGCGTTCGGCCTCCTCGAGCTGTTCCTGCAGCCGGTCGCCCTGGGCGTTCAGCGCCAACAACTCGCCCTCGAGGCGTTCGATCTGATTTCCGACGTCAGAAGCCTCCTCGCGGGCCGTGGTGTCCATTTGTTCGATTCGCTGTTTGAGCTCGCGCCGTTGCGCTCCCAGGAACGCGAATTCCTTTTTGTAGGCTCGCTCCAGCCCGCCCTCTGCTCCCGCCGGCGGTTCGGGGCGCGGCGCAGCCGCTGTTGCCGGGCTCGGCGACACGGGCGCGGTCTGCTGGGCCGCGGCGGATGCCCCATGGGTCAGGCTTCCGGCCGCGAGGCTGATCGTGACCAGGGAAAGGGCGCCAAGGCGCGTGATCATCGTCTGTCTCATGGCTTTTCGCTCACCAGGATGTTGCGGGTGAACGGGGCCGGCAGTTCGAAATACCCGGTGCGGATCTGGCGGTTGAGCGAGTCGAAAAGCGTGGCGACCCGGTCCTGATCCGCGGCCCGTGGCAGGACTTCGTATTGCCAGCGACCCCCGCTGTTGACCACGCGACCGTAGTCGCCGCCGCTGGTTCGGAAATACATCATCACCATGCCCAACCTGGCCACGTCCGCCAAGCGCTCCTCTCCGTTGAGCTGGATCGCCTGGCGGTCCAAACCGTTCTCACTCGCGAGCCTGATCTCGTCCTCGTACAGGCCCCAGAGGCGGCTGACGGCCTTGTGCGGCGTCAACACGTCGGTCTGAACCTGACGGCGGAGCGCGTCCACTTCCGACAGACGCTCCGACGTCTTGAACGGCAGAGAGCGCCGGATCAATGCCTCGAGATCGTCGAGCGCGCGATACACCACCGGCTTGAGCTCCTGTTGATCGATGCCGGCCTTGCGCGCGATTTCGCGCTGTTTAGTGAGACTTGCTTTGAGCTTTTCGATTCGGAGTTGTTCGCGCTGCGTTTCGGCTTGCAGTTCCGCGCGCTGGGCCTGCAACGCGCGCATGTCCGTCCGGTGATTGGCCTTCTTCCGGTCCAACTCCGCGTTCAACTCCTCGACCTCGCCGCGCAACTTGACCAACTCCTCGGCAAGCCGTTCCACGGAATCAGCCTGCACTGACGGGGCGACGGCCAGCGATGCGAGCCATACCCATCCGATGGAAAGAACGAATCGGCGCTGAGCGCCAGCGATTCTCATGGTGATGGCTCCTCCGGCGAATCGATGATTCGGGTTAGACGTTGCGCAGCGCGAAGACATCAATGAAACCGGACGCAGTGTACGCCCGGCAGATTAACTCCGCGTGAACGCCGCGTAACGGACCAGTTAAATAAACGTCGCGAGGTCTCCCGATCGGGCTCGGCGAAACGGTGGGAGGAATTTACCCGAAGAAAACGCGTGCTTGACACCGTTGTAACGCCGATCAACTACCATGCGGGCGTACCGCGATTTCGAGTGGTGCAGGACGGCGAACGGGATCGGAGGCGTTATGCACTGTAGTCGGTGTCAGGGGTTGATGGTTTTTGATCGATTTCTGGACGTCCATGGAGATACCGGCCATCTCTGGTTTCGGGGATGGCGCTGTGTGGTGTGCGGAGACATCGTAGACCCCGTCATCCTCGTCAATCGGCGACGGCCCCCGCCTCGCGTGAGGGCGACGAGGTTGCACCGGCTTGTCGCGTTGATCGGGTAGCCCTCTAAAGGACCCGAAATTTACTTTGCGTTAATGTGGCGGTAATACCAACGAAACGTGTCGATGTTACCTTGCCCCCGTCGACACGGTGATGAAGCGAAAGGAGGCGATATGAGTTGTCCGAAGCTGGACCTGCACGATCCCTTGGTCCCGCTGTGTCTGCTCCGTCGAGGGACGTACGTGCCGAGCGAAGATCAGGTCGCGCAGCTCTGCACCACGGGCCGGTTCAGCCGGTGCCCCCTGTACCTCGACGAGATCAGAGCCTACCTCGACCTGTGTCGGCAAGAGGCCGAGCGCGCAGTCGGATGAGGTCGGATCAGGTGGGACGCTTAATCTCAAGGAGGATGCATGAAGAGAGGGGTGGGGGCTGCATTGGTGGGACTGCTGACGCTGTCGTACGCCGCGACAGCAGCAGCGGAAGGACGTGTGCCGTTGGAGGAACTCCTGTTCGACAAAGGCATTTTGACGAAGGATGAGGCGGCATCGGTACAGAAGAAAAAGTTTTCGTCGTTGATCGACCGGATCACGTTCAACAACGATATTCGGCTTCGGTACGAGACGTTTTATATGACCACTGCCGACGATCGTTACCGCATGCGGTTCCGGTTGCGCCTTGGAGCCGACGTGAAGCTGGACACCATTACCGTCGGCATCCGCTTGGCGAGCGGGACCGGCGAGCAGGTGTCCACCAATCAGACTTTCGACAACCTGTCGAGCCAAAAGGCGATCTGGATCGACCGTGCGTACATTCGGTGGCAGGGGGACAGCACGCGGTGGCTAAGCCTCACCGGAGGCCGCATGCCCAATCCCTTCTTTACGGTGTATTCCAGCGATGTGGTGTGGGACGACGACTTCAACCCCGAGGGCGTGGCCGAAAACCTCAAATTCAAACTGGGGGGGGCGGAACTCTTCGTGAATCTCGCGCAGATCGTGTTGGATGAGGACAGCAGCGGCAAGCCGGACACGGATCAGTGGCTCTTCGGGCAACAGGTGGGCGCCACTGCGAGCCCGGTGCACGACGTGAAGACGACTCTGGCGGTCGCCTACTACAACGCCGTCAACGTCCAGTACCCAAACGGTACGCTGAGCCAAAGCGTGGTTCAAAGCGGAAACAGCCGTTGCGACCTGGGACCTCCTGTGACGCCGACGGGCTGTGTCGCGAATCAGTTGATCAACGACTATAACGTGGTGGACATCACGGCAATGGTCGGTTTCAAGGTTCTGTCGTTGCCGGTCTCGGTGATGGCCGACTATGTCACGAACACCGCGGATACGGTGGATTCGACCGGCGCCGACACAGAGGACAGCGGTTACCAAGCCGGTTTGATCCTGGGCAAAGCCAGCGCTCCCCAAACCTGGGAGGTGGCGTACTTCTATAAGCAGTTGGGGACCGATGCCACGCTGGCTGATATCTCTGACTCGGACTTTGGCACGGGCGGGACCGATCGCAAGGGGAGCATCGTCTGGGCCGCGTACAACCCGAACAAAGCGCTCCAGGTCAAGGTGAAGTACTTCAAGACCAAGATCGAGGACGATCAGGCTGCGCCGAACGACATCAATCGGTTGCAGGCGGATCTGTCGGTCAAGTTCTAAGGTATCGACAGACAATCATGTTGAAGAGGAGACGCGGGATGGAAACACGACGGTATTGGGGACTGGGGTTTGTGGCCGCGCTGGTGGGGACGCTTTCCTTAGCATCGCCGCCATCGATCGACGCTGCAACCCTCATCAAAGTCGACGGGTCGAGCACCGTGTACCCGATCACCGAAGCGGTGGCCGAGGAGTTTCAGAAGAAGAACCCGAAGGTGAGGGTCACGGTCGGCATCTCTGGTACCGGCGGCGGGTTCAAGAAGTTCTGTGGGGGGGAGACCGATATTTCGGATGCGTCGCGCCCGATCAAGGTGTCGGAAGTCGAGTTGTGTCTCGATAACAAGATCGCCTACATCGAGCTACCGGTGGCCTACGATGGACTCGCGGTGTTGGTCAACCCGAAGAACGATTGGGTAACCAGCATGACTCCCAAAGAACTCAAAAAGCTGTGGGAGCCGGCAGCTCAAGGCAAGATCAAGCGCTGGAGCCAGATTCGAGCCGGGTGGCCGGACAAGGAGATCCACCTCTTCGGGCCCGGGGTAGACTCTGGAACGTACGATTACTTCACGGAAGCCATCGTGGGCAAAGAGCATTCGAGCCGTGGCGACTTTACCGCGAGCGAAGACGACAATGTGTTGGTTCAGGGCATTGCCAACGACCCCTTGGCCCTCGGATTTTTCGGGGTGGCCTACTACGAGCACAACAAGGACCGCCTTAAGCTCGTGGCCATCGACGACGAAAATCCCAAGAACGGCGACGGTCCGATCCTCCCTGAATTCGAGAACGTGAAGAACGCGACGTACCAGCCGTTGTCGCGGCCGATCTTCATCTACGTCAACAAGAAGGCGCTGGATCGGGCCGAGATCAATGCATTCGTGAAGTTCTACCTGACAGAGGGGCGGCCGTTGGTCAAAGAAGTGGGGTACATTCCGTTGCCGGACGACGTTTACGATCTGGCGCTGAAGCGGACCGAGTCGCGGGTGGTCGGATCCGTGTTCGGCGGGAAGGGGTCGCAGGTCGGCGTGACGCTGCAATCGTTGTTGTCGGCTGAGAAGTAACCTGCGGCTGATTGATCTGGAGCTGCGACGATCTCCAGGGATCGTCGCAGCTCGTTTGCTCTGGGCCATCGGAATCCGATGGCCCATGAGTCAACTCGTAACTTCAAATTAACCTTCCAGTAACACACCGTTAACATTGGCGTGCGAAAAATAGCGACCTAATATCGGGCTCGAATACTGACGTGGCTGCACCTATCCGTCACAAGTACAGCGAACAAGTGATTCACGGGGTGTTGTTCTTGTGCGGGGCGCTCTCGATCTTAACCACGCTGGGGATCGTGGCGGTCTTGCTGGTGGAGACCTTCGCGTTTTTCCGCGAGGTCTCGGTCATCGACTTCTTGACGGACACCCAATGGACTCCGCTCTTTGCCGACAAACACTTCGGCATCCTGCCGCTCATCTCAGGGACCGTGCTCACTGCGGGGATCGCGATCGTGGTCGCGTTGCCGATTGGATTGGTGAGCGCGCTGTATCTGAGCGAATACGCGAGCGGGCGCCTGCGGAGCGTGATCAAGCCCGTATTGGAAATCCTGGCGGGAATTCCCACCGTGGTCTACGGCTACTTTGCCCTGCTTTTTATTACGCCGCTGTTGCAGCAGGTAATTCCCACGCTCTCGGGCTTCAACGCGCTCGCCCCGGGTATCGTCATCGGCGTGATGATCATTCCGATGGTCTCGTCCTTGTCCGAAGACGCGATGTTCGCCGTGCCGCAGAGCCTGCGGGAAGGGGCGTACGCGTTGGGCTCGTCCAAGCTCCAGGTGGCGCTGAAAGTCGTGGTGCCGGCTGCGTTGTCCGGGATTGCCGCGTCAATCCTCCTGGGCATCTCCCGCGCCATCGGGGAGACCATGATCCTCGCCATCGCGGCGGGTCAGCAACCGCGCCTGACGCTGAATCCCTTGGTGCCGATCGAAACCATGACCGCGTACATCGTGCAGGTGAGCCTGGGCGACACGCCCACCGGCACGCTCGAATACCGGACGATCTTTGCGGTCGGGATGATGCTGTTTCTCAGCACGTTGATGCTCAACATGATCAGCATGTGGCTTCGCCAGCGCTATCAGGAGCGTGAGGCATGAGGCTCGAGGCCGGGGCCCTCTCGCGGATGTTGCTGCGGCGTCAGGTCGCGGAGGTCGGGTTCCGCGCGGTGGCCGTCGCCGCCTTGCTGGTCGCGTTGGGGAGTCTGGTCGCCCTGCTCCTGGACGCATTCGTTGACGGCGCAGGACGCCTGTCCTGGCAGTTTCTCACCAGTTTTCCCTCGCGCCACCCGGAACAGGCCGGAATTCTTGCGGCGTTGGTGGGTTCGGTGGCGCTCATCCTGCTTACCGCGGTGTTTGCGCTGCCTATCGGCGTGGGCGCGGCGGTCTACTTGGAAGAGTACGAGGGCAGGACGTGGTGGGCGCGCGTGATCGAGGTCAACATCGCCAACCTGGCCGGGGTGCCGTCGATTGTGTACGGGCTGCTCGGCCTGGAACTCTTTGTCCGCGCGCTCCACCTCGAACGCAGCCTGCTGGCCGGCGCGCTGACCATGGCCTTGCTGGTATTACCCATCATCATCATTGCCTCGCGTGAAGCCTTGCGAACCGTGCCGAACTCGATCCGCGAGGCCTCGTGCGCCTTGGGGGCCACCCAGTGGCAGACGATTTGGCACCAGGTGCTGCCCATGGCGTTCCCCGGCATCCTGACCGGCTCGATTCTCGCCTTCTCGCGCGCCATCGGCGAGGCCGCGCCCTTGATCACCATCGGCGCGCTCACGTACGTGGCGTTTCTGCCCGACGGCTTGTTGTCGCCGTTCACCGCGCTGCCGATCCAGATCTTCAACTGGGTATCGCGGCCCCAGCCCGGGTTTCACGTCAACGCCGCGGCCGCCATCATCGTGCTGTTGGTGGTGCTGCTCCTCCTGAACGCCGCGGCGGTGTACCTGCGGCATCGGTACCAACGCCGGGTGCAACTGTAGATGATGGAGCCGACCGCGGCCTTCGAGGTCGAACGACTGGACGCCTGGTACGGGGCGAACCAAGCCCTCCGTCAGGTCTCGCTGACCATCGCCGAGCAGAAGATCACGGCCATTATCGGCCCGTCAGGGTGCGGCAAAAGCACGTTTATCAGGTGCTTGAACCGCATCAACGACCTGGTACCTGGGTTTCGCGTCAGCGGAACGCTCCGGTTCAAAGGCCAAGACATCTATACGCCGGGCGCTGATCCGATCGGCATCCGCCTGCGGATCGGGATGGTGTTTCAAAAACCCAACCCGTTTCCGAAATCGATCTACGAGAACATCGCGTATGGGCCGCGGCTGTGCGGGATCACGGACCGAAACCGGTTGGACGCCCTGGTTGAAGAAAGTCTCAAGAAGGCCGCGTTGTGGGATGAAGTCAAGGACAAGCTCCGGCACATGGCGTGGGCCCTGTCGGGCGGCCAACAGCAGCGCCTGTGCATCGCCCGTGCGCTCGCGGTCGAACCCGAGGTGCTGCTGCTCGACGAACCGACCTCGGCCTTGGATCCGATCGCGACCGCAAAAATCGAGGAGCTCTTGGTTGATTTGAAGAAAAGTTATACCATGGTGATCGTGACGCACAATATGCAGCAGGCCGCGCGTATTTCGGACGCGACCGCGTTTTTCATGCTGGGGCAGCTCGTGGAGTTTGGCGCGACCTCGGGAATGTTCACCAATCCCAAAGAAAAGATGACCGAAGACTACGTCACGGGACGGTTCGGCTGACATGCGGCAATTCGACGAAGAACTCAATGCGCTGAAAGAGCGCATCCTGCGAATGGGCTCGTTGGTGGAGAGCCAGGTGGCCAATGCGATCAAGGCCCTGGTGGAGCGCAACACGGATTTGGCCCGCAACGTGATCGCCACCGACCATCAAGTCAACGCCTACGACGTGGAGATCGACGAGGAGTGCATCCGCCTGCTGGCGTTGCGCCAACCCACGGCCAGCGATCTGCGGTTCATCACCACGGCCATGAAGATTTCCACGGACCTCGAGCGCATGAGCGACCTGGCCGAAGACATCTGCGAGCGCGCGCTCGAATTGGCCGAGGAGCCGCAACTCAAGCCCTACATCGACATTCCGCGCATGGCCGAACACGCGCGCATGATGGTCAAGGAAGCGCTCGACGCCTTCGTGAACCGCAACGCGGACCTCGCGCGCAAAGTCTGTCGGGAAGACGACTTCGTTGACGAACTGACCGGCCAAATCTTCCGTGAACTTCTGTCCTATATGATGGAAGACCCGCAAACGATTCGACGAGCGATCCGCATCACGTTCGTCGCGAAGTACATCGAACGCATCGCCGACCACGCCACCAACGTGGCGGAAATGGTCGTCTACCTGGTCGAAGGCAAGATCATCAGGCACACCGAGGTGTGAACTCCCCTCGTGTCGGTGGCTGACCCACGCCATTTCTGGGGCTTTGACTTTGTGCCAGAGATCGGCTCGTCCCAGTCTCTGAGTCATGGTTCGTCCCTCTGCGGTCGTGCCTTGTGGCTAGATCGCCTCCGCGATCGCCGTGTACAGCCCGCGATCCTTCCAGTATTGGGTATGCGCGACGAACGGGACGCGGTAGTCGCGTTCGATGTTCTGGGTCACGGGATAGTGAAAGAGATACCCGCTCACGGGGTCGCGTGGGGTCCAGAAATTGAGCCAGCGCATCTGGGCCAACTCGGGCGTTGGGCCGTTGATTAGCGGGTAGAGTGAATCCGTGATCGCCTTGCGGACGGTCTCGTTTTCGGGAATCCGTTCGCGGAAGAAGTAGTAGATCTTTTCCAAGGGCGACCCGCACGTGACGAAGAGATGGACTTTCTGGATCGGCACGTTGCGGGTCGTGCCGTCGGCTCGAACCACCTGGTTCTGCACCAGGATGCGATTGAGCGCGTCGTACGCGATCACGCTGCCCAAGGAATGGGCCACCACCACGACGCGGTCGTATGGGGGGATCGGCGATGACGGCGGCGGGCCTCCGGTTTCGCCGTGCTGCAGGATGCTGGTGAGCATGTCCACCGCGCCATCGAGGATCTTCTTGCGCACCTCGTAGTACGACGAGAGCGCGTTGGACGACACGTACATGGCCACGTCTCCCACGTACTCCACCATCACCCATCGAACCCATCGGTACACCGCGAATGCCACGGCGACCACCGTGGCAGGGACCAAAAGATCCCAGAACGTCTCGCCGTACCACGACGAGAGCTCGTGAAACGAGAGGGCGAGGAACAGAAAACTCGCGCTCAGAAACAGCCGCCACTGCCACCGCGTCAATGGAGGGAGCGTTCGGAGCTTCTGCTTCTGGGGCGAGGCGAACGAAACCAGCAGCATCCACGTCCAGATCGCCAACGCGAGGACATGGACAAAGCCCAGCCCGATTTGGATCATGGCTACGACCGACGCGGTCGTGCTGACGCGGTTGAGATCCTGCACAACATCCGCGGCGCGCTGGGCCATCCAGTGACCCGCCCAAAGATACGCCGCGCCCACGGCAACCAGCGCGACCAACGTGACGAAGAAAAAAACCAGACGCACGCTCTCTGATCGCAGACGCTTTTGCTCGCGCCGCGCCGCAGCAGCCAGGCGAAGGTTCTCGGTGACGTACAGGTACGGAACCAGGGCTGAGCGGATCAGCCACCAGTAGACCGCGCGGAGCGTGATCTTCCCCTCGGTGTGTGGCGCCCAGTAGTACTCATAGACGTCCACCACGCCGCCGTCGCGTTTGGTCAGGCGAGCCGCGCTTTGTTGCCAGCCCTGTTGATCAATGAATTGCGGAGTCGGTTGGGCGCTCGCCAATGCTTCGGCCAAGCGCTGGGAGACGATGCCGAGGGTTTCGAAGGGCTGTTGCCGGCCCATGCCATGGACGACCCAGACCGCTGTTCGCCTCATCGCCCCTCCGTTACCGGCGTCTTCAATACCCCGTTTGGCTAGACATGTCAATGCGTTGGAAGCGATGGGTGTTTCCCTCCCGGTTGGGTTTTACGGAGAATTAACCCAGCCATAACCTTGCCGCAATCTGGGTTTGATAGCGTGGCAGCGTTTTTGACGGTTCCGTCGATATTTTCTATGTGCCTTCTTCGGATGTCCGCCTTGAACGTGCTCCGCCCGTGGTCCCGGGGCGATCACCCGCGTCGAACGCGCGGTCGCCACACTGCGGTGTAGCCGAGCCGCGCGTGACAGGCCGTATGGACACCCCCGAGATGTTTGTCGTAGAGTATGGGCGCGTAGGTATTCCAACCCCTGACCTTTCTATGTCCGGCCTTCACGACTGGTTCTTGTTAAACAGACCGTGATGCGCACCCTTGCGGCCATCGACGTCGGCGCCAATGCCATTCGGATGGCGGTGGCCACGCTCGACGACGCGGGTCGCCTCTCCATCATCGACCGCGTGCGGGAGCCGGTTCGGCTCGGCACCGACGTGTTCGCGTCCGGCTCCGTGTCCGAGGAGGCCATCGAGCGGGTGACCGACGCGTTCATCCGGCTCCGGGCGCTCGTGGATCGGCACGGGGCCACGCAGGTCAGGGCCGTGGGCACCAGCGCGCTCCGAGAGGCCGCCAACCAGGAACTGGTCCTGGATCGCGTGTTCCAGGCGTCGGGCATCGATGTCGAGGTGGTCAGTGCGGACGAAGAGGCGCGGCTGATCTTCCTGGGCGTGGCGTCGCGGGTCGACCTCACGGATCGCCGCGCCCTGATGATCGACATCGGCGGCGGGAGCGTGGAGATTTCGCTCGCCGCGGACGGGCGCCTGCTCTCCACCAGCAGCTTCAAGCTCGGCGCGGTCCGATTGCTGCAGGTGCTGGAGGAAAAGAAATACGGCGAGCGGCAGTTCGGCCGCTTGGTGCACGGGTACGTGAGCGCGATCGAAAAGCTGCTGCGCCAGGAAATGGGGCAGCCGGTGGATCTGTGCGTGGGCACCGGCGGCAACATCGAGTCGTTGTGGGAGTTGTGCCGGTCCCTGTCCGGTGAAGACCGAGGCGGCGTGTTCAGCCAGGGAGAACTCGATACCGTCCTCAAGAAACTGCAGTCCTTGACCATCGCGGAGCGGATCCATGAGCTGGGCTTGCGTCCGGATCGCGCGGACGTCATTGTGCCGGCCGCGATCGTGCTCCAACACGTGTTGGCCTTGGCCGGGACGGTCGACGTCATGGTCCCACAGGTGGGGCTCAGAGAAGGGCTCCTGGCGGACATGGCCTCGGCGTCGGACGGCAAGCGGCACGCGCCGCCGCGGGACCAGCTCATGAGCTGGGCGCTCCGGTTGGGGCGCAAGTACGCGTTCGACGAACCGCACGGCACCACGGTGGCCCGGCTGGCCGCCCAAATGTTCGACGCGACCAAGGCCGTCCATCACCTTGACGACGAGCACCGTTTGCTTCTAGAGCTGGCCGCGCTGCTGCACGACGTCGGCCATTTCATCAACGTGTCCGAGCACCACAAGCACACGTACTACCTGCTCACCGCGAACCCGATCTTGGGTCTGAGCGAGGCGCAGATGGCCGTGGTCGCCAACGTGGCGCGCTATCACCGCAAGTCGCCGCCCAAGCCGCATCATCGAGGCTACATGGCGTTGGGTCCCAAGGAGCGGGTCGCCACCTCGAAGCTGGCCGCGCTGCTGCGCGTGGCCGACGCGCTGGACACGCAACACAAGGGGAAGGTGACCGATCTGATGGTCGATTCCAACCGTCGACAACTCGTCATCCGCCTCAAAGGCGACGGCGACCTGTTGCTGGAGAAGTGGAAGGTGATGAAGAAGGCGGGGATGTTCGAGGAAGTGTTCAGCCTCAAGTGCCTGGTGGAGTAGGTCCGTGACCTACCGCGTAAACGACGACGAGATCACCGGAAAACTGATCGCGGTCGAAGGCCTCGACGGGTCCGGCAAGTCCACGCAGATCTATCTGCTCAAACGATGGCTCGATCTGGGCGGGTACAAGGTGGCGTTTACCGAGTGGAACTCGTCCTCGGTGGTCAAAGAAGCGACCAGCAAAGGCAAAAAGCGCCAGCTCCTAACCCCGACCACGTTTTCGCTGATCCACAGCACGGATTTTGCGGACCGCTACGAGCGCCAGATCCTGCCCATGCTGCGCGCGGGGTTCCTGGTGTTGGCTGATCGGTACATCTACACCGCGTTCGCGCGCGACGCGGTGCGAGGCTGCGACCGCACGTGGCTGCGCAGCCTCTACAGCTTTGCGCGGCCGCCGGATCTCACGTTCTTTTTCAACGTGCCGCTCGCCGTGGCGCTGCGACGCATTCTGGACGGCCGGCCGCAGTTGAAGTACCACGAAGCCGGCATGGATCTGGGCCTGTCGCCGGATCCGTACGAGAGTTTCAAACTGTTCCAAGGCCGCATCCACGACGAATACCTGCGCATGAGCCGGGAGTTCGGCTTCATCATGATCGAGGCCGGCCGCTCGCCCGAGGTCCAGCAGGACGAGGTGCGCCAGATCGTGCTCAAACACATCGACCTGCCGCGTTACAAATGGCGAGGACACCGATGACCCGCAAGCGCTTCTACGGCCGCCGATTGCCGGGCGTGGATCCCCGCGGGCTGCGTGGCAAGTTGATCGTGATCGAGGGCGCGGACGGCTCGGGGCGGTCCACGCAAATCGGGCTCTTACGCGATTGGCTGGAGCAGCGCGGGTACGCCACGGTGAACGTGGGGCTCAAGCGATCCATGCTGGTGGGCGAAGAGCTGGAGCGCGCCAAACAGGGCAATGTCTTGAGCCCGCTCACGCTCAGCCTGTTTTACGCGACCGACTTCGTGGACCAGTTGGAGAACAAGATCATCCCCGGCCTGCGGTCGGGATTCGTGGTGCTGGCCGATCGCTACATCTACACGTTGATGGCGCGCGACATCGTGCGCGGCGCGGACCCGGCGTGGATCAAAGAGGTCTACAGCATCGCGTTGGTTCCGGACGCGGTGTTCTATCTCTGGGTGCCGCCGCGCGTCCTGGCGCAGCGCAACCTGCTCAAGAACGCGGCGCTCGACTACTGGGAGTCCGGCATGGATATTCGCCGCAAGGGCGACATGTTCGAATGTTTCATCCGCTACCAGCTCCAGATCCAAAAGCACTTTCGCGCCATGCAGGCCACCTACGGGTTCCACACCATCAACGGGAATCGCTCTCCCCAGATGATCGCGCAAGTGCTCCGGACCAAGATCGATGCGGTGCTCCAACCCGCCGGGGCCGGCTCGGTTGAAGGCGTTCTACGATGAAGGCGTCGGGTCGGGACGGCGGCCGGAGGGCCGCCAAGGTTCGGCGGGCGGCCTCGGGTCGCCTCACCGCCCCGCAACGCGACGTGCTCCTGCGGCTGGACCACCTGCGCTCGATGGCGCGCGAGATCGCCAGGTCGTATCTCGCCAACATCGAGCACGACATTATCGAAATCCGCGAGACGGTCGGGAGCACCAAGACCCCGGACGGGTACAAGGCCACGTTCCGCGCGATCGGCCGAATGGGCGAGGTGTTGGACGACCTGACCCTCAAGCCGCACAAGGGCCGGCGCAGCGACCTGAAGAAAGTGGAGAAGACGATTCGGACGCTTCAACGCGTGATCGCGAAACAGGATGCCGCGGACCCGGGGAGCCGCCGGTGAACGAGCCGCGGCTGCGCGCGCTCACCGACTCGGCTTCGGCAGCCTGCTGACGACATGGACCTGTACCTGCTTCGCCACGGCGTCGCGGTCCCGAGAGGCACGCGGGGATACGCCAATGATCGAACCCGGCCGCTCACGCCGGAAGGGCGGCGTCGCTTGGCAGCCGTCGCGCTCGGCATGCGGACGCTGGGGCTCAAGTTCGACGCGATTTTCTCGAGTCCCTACGTGCGCGCGCGGGAGACCGCGGAGGTGGTGGCGAGGCGCCTGGACATGGACCGCCACGTGGCCACCTCGCCGCTCCTGGCGCCGGACGCGGACATGGCGCGGCTCTTGTCGGAGATCGACACCATGGTCAGCCGGGCCTCGGCACGTGTGTTGTTGGTGGGGCACGAGCCGGATCTCAGTCGGTTGGCCTCCACTCTGGTATTCGGCGACGACGGCGGGTTGATCAAGCTGCGCAAAGGGGGCCTCATCAAACTGAGCGTCGATGAGTGGCAGCGGGGTCGCCGCGCGCGCCTCGAATTCTGTCTGACTCCGGAGCAACTCAGGCTGTTGGGATCGACCACCGGATCACACGAAGACCTGGAGGGACTCTGATGGACGCGGGAACGCTGTATGAGAATGAGGAGGAGCGTCGGCAACATTGGCGGGCCATCGAAAGCGTGGCGCGTGACGTGCAACGCCCGATCGAAGAAATCCAACCGCTCTACGAATCCGAGTTGGCCGAGCTGCGCAGGGAAGCGCGCGTCAAGGACTTCTTGAGCGTGTTGGCGTGCCGGTACGTGCGATTGGCCCTCAAGCAAGGTCAACACTGGCACTGAGGTCTTGCGATCGGCCCGGATTTACAAAGAATTAACACAGCGATAACGTTCGGGAAATTCGGGTCTGGTAGCGTCGCACTGTCTATCGCCACGGGCAACGGGCCCATACGATTGGCGATGCCCCACTCGATCTCGGGGTCGGTGAAACGCGCGTGAAGAAATCGGTCCTCTTGGTCGAAGACGACCCGGATATCGTCCGGCTGGTGACGCACTACCTGGAAAAGGACGGTTTTCAAGTCCAGGCGGCACCGACCGGACCGCAAGGTCTGGGGGCGGTCCGCAAGCGCAGACCGGATGCGGTCATCCTGGATTTAATGTTGCCCGACATGGACGGGTACGAGGTGTGCAAACGGCTGCGGTCCGATCCGGCCACCGCCACGGTGCCGATCATGATGCTCACGGCCAAGGGCGATGAGACCGCGCGAGTGGTGGGACTGGAGATCGGGGCGGACGATTATGTCACCAAACCATTCAGTCCCAAGGAAGTGGTGGCCCGGCTTCGCGCGCTGCTTCGCCGGTCGGCCCCGCCGCCGTCGCCTGCGGGCCAGCGCCTGGTTTATCGCGATCTGGTCCTCGACGTCCCGCGCCACGAAGTGCTGGCGGGGGATCGGTCCGTGTCGCTGACAGCCAAGGAATTCGCCTTGCTGCGGTACTTTTTGATGCACCCCGGCATCCTCGCGACCCGCGACGCGCTCCTCGAATCGGTCTGGGGCGAGACCACGTACGTGGGCAGTCGCACCGTGGACGTGCACATCCGACGACTCCGCGAAAAGATCCCGATGCTGGCGGCCGCGATCATCACCGTCAAACCGTTCGGGTACAAGCTTCGCGACCCCAAGAGCGACGACGAGGACTGACCGCCCCGTCGTGATCGGACAGGGTTCACAACCGGTCGGCGTTGCGTGAAGACCGAGGATGTTGCGGGTAGGCGATGAAGACCGTGCTGTTCGTGTGCGTTGAAAACTCGTGCCGAAGTCAGATGGCCGAGGCGTTCGCCAGCATGCTCGGGCCGGGCGTCATCCAGGCCTACAGCAGCGGGTCGCGCCCATCGGGCAAGGTGAACGAGAAAGCGATCGCGTCGATGAAGGAAGTGGGCTACGACCTGTCGAATCACCGGTCGAAATCACTGGCCGACGTTCCCACCATCGAATACGACGCGGTGGTGACCATGGGCTGCGGGGACGAGTGTCAGGCGATACCAGCGAAACGAAGGCTGGAGTGGGATATTCCGGACCCCAAGCAGTTGGATGCGAAGCGGTTCGGCGAAGTGAGAGACCTGATCAAACACAAGGTTCAGCGCCTGATCGACGACATCCGCGGCCCCTCCCGGAAATTTACGCTACCGTAAACCACGCTTGATCCGCTGGTAACGCGGCCCCGGTACGCTTTGCCCTGATGATCCGCTGGGGCGATGCCGGGGACGTCGCGTGAAGATCCTCTACGGAGTTCAGGCCACGGGCAACGGCCACCTCACGCGTTCGCGCGAGGTGGTGGCTGCGCTGCGCCGGGCCGGGCACCACGTGGACGTCTTATTGAGCGGCCGCCCGCCCGAGAAGTTGTGGGGCGTGGAGGACCTGCAGCCGTTCCAGGTGAGACAGGGCCTCACGTTCGCGGTGGACCGCGGGCGTATTGATCCGTGGGCCACGGCTCGCGGTCTGGATCCAATCGCCTTCTATCGGGACATCCGGGCCTTTGACGCGAGCGGAGTGGACGTCGAACGCGATCACCAATAACAGCGGCATCACCGACGGCCAGACTGCGGCTTCGAGCACGGTGGCGGCGGCGAACGCGTTCATCGAGTGCCCGGACGGGAACGAGTAGTAGTCACGCGCCGAGGCCGGCGCGTGCAGATCACGATGCGCGTGGCAGGGCCGCTCCCGCCCGGTGGTTCGTTTCATCACCACAAATACCAGATTCGCGGCGCCACACGCGACCGCGCCCGCGACGAACACGCGGAGCGATCTCGCCTGCAGCGCGGCCAGCGCGACCGCTCCCCACAGCCACCCATCGCCCACGCGGGTGAACCCGATCATGACCGCGTCCACCCACGCTGCGTGCGTCTCGGGCACGAGGCGCCGGATCAGCGAGGCTTCCCAGTGGTTCAAGCGGGAGATCAGTTCCATCAGTCGTCTCCGCGTCTCACCATACCCGATGGGTGTAAACGCTCGATCAACCGGACGTTACGCCTGGGTCAAATCTTGGAGGATCAAGTCCGGAAGGCGGAGGGATCGAACTTAACCCGTTTGTAACCGCTCTTTGAATGACGCGCAATGCACGTCCGCTACGATGCCATCCGCGGCCATGATCGGTGGGTGACGTGGAGCCGGGCGCGGAAGGAGCCATTGACAGCCAGACCATCCTGCTGATCGAGGACGATCAGGACATCGCCCGATTGATCGAGCGCGAGCTGGTGGGCCATCACTACCGCGTGGAGCGATTCGAGAACGCGCAGGCGAGCCTTCGCAGAGCGCGCCGCCCTGACGTCGACCTGATCGTGCTCGACCTGCTGCTGCCCGACATGCACGGGTTCGAGGTGTGCCAGCGGCTTCGCAGCGAAGAGGCTACGGCCGCGGTGCCGATCGTGGTGGTGACGGCTCTGGCGGACGAAGCGCACCGCGTGCGCGGCTTCGAGGTGGGCGCCGACGACTATGTGACCAAGCCGTTTTCCGTGCGCGAGCTGGTCACCCGGGTGCGCGCCTTGCTGCGACGCGCGGCCATGGGCCGACGGCCGGCCCAAGAAACGCGGGGGGACCTGTGCATCGACCGTCGGCGCCACGAGGTCACCATCCGCGGCGAGGCTATCACCCTGACGCCCACGGAATTCACCCTGCTCGACTTCTTCGCCAAACACCCTGATCGGTCTTCAGCCGGGACGAGCTGCTCACCCATCTATGGGGCGAAGAATCCGTCATCTTGGAGCACAACCTCGACGTCCACATCTGTTCGCTCCGCCGCAAAATCGAGCGCGACCCCAAACATCCGACGTTGCTGGTGACCATTCGCAACGTGGGCTTCAAGCTGGTGGACGGGGGCGGAACCGCGCTGGTGTCGCCGGTCAGCTAAACGCGGCCTACAATCTTGCAAAACCGCGCCCGCGGGTGTTAGAACCGGTACAATCCTGTCGCCTGGACCGCGAGGACGCTCGGTGACATCGCACACTCTGCAGGTCGACTTTCAGCAGTACCGCACCCTCCTGGACGTTTCGGAGTCCATTGCCGCGCACCGCGACCTCAAGGCCCTGCTTCGTGATCTGTCCCAACGGCTGCTGTCGGTGGCTCAACTCGAATTCATCGGGCTCATTCTGCACGATGCCGAGCGGGATGTGATGCGGGCGTATTACCTCGGGACCGGCGAGGCCGAAAGCGTCACTGGACTTGAGATTCCAATGGCGGAGTCCGCCAGCGGGTGGGTGTACAACACGCAGCAGGTGCTGGTGGTGCGCAATCTGGACGAGGAACCGCGTTTTCCCGCGGTGAAGGCGGTGCTCGAGCAGATGGGCGTGAAGTCCTACTGCCTGTTCCCGCTCACCACCGCGGTGCGGCGCTTGGGTGCGATCGGGTTCGGCAGAAAGAGCCTGAGCGCATTCCCCGAGACCGAGTTGGAGTTCCTGCAGCAGGTCGCCAAGCAGGTGGCGGTGGCCATGGACAACGTGCTCAACTTCGAGAGCGCCCAGGTCGCGCAACAGCAATTGGCGCTCGAGCGCGACCGGTTGCGGCTTCTGCTGGAGGTCTCGGAATCCATCGCCTCGCATCGTGACCTGAAGGAGCTGTTCGAGGATCTGGCCCAGCGGCTGCCCCAGATCGTCCCGTTCGACTACATCAACGTGGTGCTGCACGACGCCGTTCGCAACGTCATGCGCCTGTGCTTCCTGGTGACGAGGGAACCCAGCACCTTCAGCACGGGTTTGGAAATCCCCATGGACGAGTCGCCTGGTGGGCTGGTGTGGAACACCCAACAGCCGCTGACCGTGGATGACCTCTCGCAGGAGACGCGGTTCCCGATGCTCACTGCGAAGTTGCGCGAGAACGGGGTGCAATCCTTCTGCGTGGTGCCGCTGACCACCGCGCACCGCCGTCTGGGGGCCATGGGATTCGGAAGCCTGCAACCGAGAACGTACCAGCCCGCGGAGATCGGTTTCATGCAGGAGGTGGCCAAGCAGGTGGCGGTCGCGGTGGACAACGCGCTCAACGCGGAGTCGGCGCGGGCGGCGCAGCAGCAACTCGCGCACGAGCGCGACCGCCAGCAGTTGCTCCTGGAGATCAATAACGCCGTGGTTTCCAACCTCGCGTTGAATGAAGTGTTCACCGCGGTCAGCGGGTGTTTGCGAAAAGTGATTCAGCACGACGGCTCGAGCCTGGTGTTGTACGACCCGGAGACTCGGGCGTGCCGCGTCCACGTGCTGGACTTTGCGACGAACCAGAGCGTGGTCGAAGAAAAACAAGCTGGCCCGAAGTGCACCACGCCGGCCAGCGTCGCGATCAACTCGGGCAAGCCGGTCGTCTTCAGCGAGCAGGACCTGAAGGCGATGTCAACGGAATCCGAAATGGCGCGATGTGTCCTGGCCGACGGAGTGAAGTCGCTCTGCTGCGTCCCGCTGGTCTCTCACAACCACATGCAGGGCACGCTCAACCTGGGCCGGCGCCGCGACGACGCGTTCAGCCAGGAAGACGTTGAGCTGTTGAGCCAGGTGGCGCAGCAGATCGCGATCGCGGTCGAGAACGCCTTGGCCTATCGGGAGATCGCGGAGCTGAAGGAACAGCTCAACAAGGAAAAGCTCTACCTGGAAGAGGAAATTCGCACCCAATACAACTTCGAGGAGATCATCGGCGAGAGCGCGGCGCTCAAGCGCATCCTGAAACAGGTCGAGACCGTGGCGCCGACGGACTCCACGGTGCTGATCCAGGGCGAGACCGGCACCGGCAAGGAACTCATCGCGCGGGCAATCCACAATTTGAGCGCCCGTCGCGAGCGAACCTTCGTCAAGATGAACTGCGCGGCGATTCCCACCGGGCTCTTGGAGAGCGAATTGTTTGGGCATGAAAAGGGCGCGTTCACCGGCGCGATCGCGCAGAAAATCGGCCGGTTCGAGCTGGCGCACAACGGGACCATTTTCCTGGATGAGGTCGGGGACATCCCGCTGGAGTTGCAATCCAAGTTGCTGCGGGTGCTGCAGGAACAGGAGTTCGAGCGTCTCGGCAGCACCAAAACCATCAAAGTCAACATCCGTTTGGTGGCGGCCACGAATCGAGTTTTGGCGCAGATGGTCGCGGACAAACAGTTTCGCAGCGACCTCTACTACCGCCTCAACGTGTTTCCCATCACGGTGCCGTCGCTGCGGGAGCGCCCCGAAGACATACCGTTGCTGGTTCGCTACTTTGCCCAGAAATACTCGCAGCGCATGGACAAGCGGGTCGAGACCATCCCGGCCGACGCCCTGACCGCGCTCTCCAAGTACCACTGGCCGGGCAACATCCGGGAGCTCGAGAACCTGATCGAACGCTCCGTGATCCTGTCCCACGGCTCCGACCTCCGCGTGCCGCTGGGAGAATTGAAGGTTCGGAGCACCGCGCCGTCGGATGGGGATGCCACGCTGGACGGAGCCGAGCGCCGCCACATCCTGCGCGTCTTAAAGGAAACCGACTGGACAGTCGGGGGCGCCTCCGGCGCCGCGGCTCGCCTCGGCATGAAACGCACGACGCTGCTGTCGCGCATGCGCAAGCTCGGCATCACCCGTCCCTCGTAGCAAGCTGCTGAAAAAGTCCATCTGCGGCGGGTTTTAAGGTGCCACGGCCGCCTCACCGTCTCGGCGGCGCTCGTGGCTTGGCGCCACTTCTTCGTGGCGCCACTCGCCTCACGTACGAACTTAGTACGCTGCGGTGCGGGCGCTCGCGGCGCCTTGCGGCTGGAGCTTTTTGAGCAGCCTGCCCGCGGGATTCGCGGGCACAAGATTTAGAACCTTTCCTCTCGGCCAACTACGCCCGAAAGCTCGATGTCGATTTCGGCCTCTGCCGAACGACTACAGGGCGTGAAGATCAGGAGCAGACCAAGCCCGTCGCACTGTCGATCGCTCGACATCTGTCGGTATTTCGACACGAACGCGTCGACACGGTCTCCTGGTTTAAACCGGCCTTCGGCACCACGATCTCGCAACTCGTTCGTACTTTCCGCTACTTCCGCGATGGTGTCTCCGTGTCACAGGCTTTGGCACGAGACTCGCTATAGATACTGACGAGACCACGTGACGACGAAAAGGAGGACGGCGATGAAAGTGACATTCAGAATGGCTGATGGAACGCGGGCCGGCATCGTGCCGAGCAGGGATTTGCGGGAGCTGGCCGAGCAAGAGTTGGGCGTCGAGTGGACGGCTCCGGCTGCGAAGGTGCCGGTGGTGTTCTGGGTCCGGAACCAGCAGGCTCTGGACCGGGTACTTGATCGGTTCGGAGCGATCGACCGTGCGGGAGCGCGCCGCAGGGGTTTCAGAGCGATCTCATGCTGAAAATCACGCGTCGGGATGAGGGTGGGACCGCGGTGATCCAACTCGAAGGAAGGCTCGTCGGGCCCTGGGTCAAGGAACTCGAAGAGTGCTGGCGCTCGGTCGCGGCGAAACAAACTCTTCCCGTGCGCGTGGATTTGACCGCGGTGAGTTACATCGACGAAGCCGGAGCGGATCTGTTGAGGACCATGTGCCAGGAGCGCGTCGACTTGAAGGTCAAGGGCTGTTTCACCACCTGTCTCATCCAAGGAATCAGGCACGCATTCCGGCGTTCGGAACGGAAGCGATGACGTCACGCAGTTTTTCGATGAAAGGATTCGCGATGCACGCAACGACGGACAGAACAGATTTCAGCGCCCAAACTCTCGGGCTTGGCGCCGGCCTCCTGGCGGCCGGATTGTTGATGGTGTTGTCGGGGTGCAATCAGGCCGCAGGCTCACCTGCGGCCCCTCCGCCGCCGGAGGTGGCGGTGGTGACGGTGCAACCGCGCGACCTTCCCGCGGTGTATGAATACGTGGGTCAGGTCGCGGGCGTCCGCGAAGTCGAGGTGCGTGCGCGGGTCTCAGGCATCCTGGAGCGCTGGAACTATAAGGAAGGGGCGGCGGTGAACGCCGGGGACAGCCTCTTTACCATTGATCCGGAACCGTTCCAAGCCGAACTCGCCCGCGCCGAAGCGGATCTCGCGCGCGCCGAAGCCAATCTCTCGCAGGCCACGCGCACCGCCGGCCGGTTCAAGCCGTTGTGGGAAGCCCGGGCCGTGAGTCAGAACGAATACGACGACGCCTTGTCCGCGGAAGAGGTCGCGGCGGCCAACGTGAAGGCCGCGGAGGCGGCGGTCACCCAGGCGCGGCTGAACCTCTCCTACACCCGCGTGGAAGCGCCGATCTCCGGGATCACCAGTCGCGCGGTGGTGTCCGAAGGGAGTCTGGTGCAGGCGCAGCAGACGCTGTTGACCAGTATCTCGCAGCTCGATCCGGTGCACGTTATCTTCAGTTTCACCGAGGCCGAACACTTGCGATTCCGGCGCGAGCTTTCGGAAGCGCGATTGACCTTGCCCCGGGACGGCCGCTTCGACGTGAAATTGACGCTCGCGGACGGCAGCGAGTACCCGCACGCCGGAAAAGTGGACTTCACCGACGTGCGCGTGAACACGAACACCGGTACCATCGAGGCGCGAGCCGTGATCCCCAACCCGCAGCGCCTACTGCGCCCGGGCCAGTTCGTGCGCGTGCACCTGTCCGGAGCCACCCGCCCCAACGCGATCGCGATCCCTCAGCGTGCGGTGTTGGAGGGCCCCGGCGCCAAGATCGTGATGACCGTGAACAAGGAGGGGATGGTCGAACCGCGGCCGGTGCAGGTCAGCGACTGGTCCGGGGCGGAATGGGTGATCACGGGAGGACTCGAACCGGGTGACACGGTCATCGTGGACGGTGTGGTCAAGGCGCGCCCAGGATCCCCGGTCAAAATCGCGCAGGCGCCGGACCAAAGCGCGGAACAGTCCGGCCCGGAGCCGCAGGCTCGAGAGAACCAGGCCACCCAACCAGCCGCCAAACCCGCGCCTGCTCAGCACGCGCAACCCGAAGGAGCACACTGATGTTCGCCCGATTCTTCATCAACCGCCCGATCTTCGCGGGCGTGCTCTCGATCTTTCTGGTGCTTGCGGGTCTGGCCGCGGTGCGGATTCTCCCGATCGCGCAGTACCCCGAGATCGCGCCGCCGGTGGTGACGGTCCGCGCCGTGTATCCCGGGGCGTCGGCCGAAACGTTGGAACAAACCGTGGCCGCGCCGTTGGAAAACCAGATCAACGGCGTTGAGGACATGCTCTATATGAGTTCCACGTCGAGTTCCAACGGCGCGGTGGAGATCAACATCACGTTCGAGATCGGCAGCAACGTGGACCAGGCCACGGTCAACGTGAACAACCGCGTCAGGCAGGCGGAAGCCAGACTGCCGCAGGAAGTCCGCCGCCAAGGCGTGACCGTGGAAAAGAACTCGAGTTCGTTCCTGCAGGTGCTCGCGTTCTATTCACCCGACGGGACTTTCGACGACGTCTACACCAGCAACTACGTCACGCTCAACGTGCTCGACACCATCAAGCGCATCCCGGGCACCACCAACGTCCAGATCTTCGGCGCCAAGGACTACGCCATGCGGATCTGGCTGCGGCCCGACCGCATGACGCAGTTGAAGCTCACCACGTCCGACATCGTGCGGGCGCTCAACGAGCAGAACGCGCAGTTCGCAGCGGGCAAGATCGGCCAGACGCCCACCGCCGGTGCGCAGGAACTCGTGTACACCGTCACCACCAAGGGCCGACTCTCCGAGACCTCGGAATTCGAGAACATCATCCTTCGCTCGAACCCCGACGGCTCGGCCTTGCGATTGAAGGACGTGGCGCGGGTGGAACTGGCGTCCAAGGATTACGACTTCATCGGCCGGGTCAACGGCAAGGAAGCCACGTTGATGGGCATCTTCCTCCAGCCGGGCGCGAACGCTCTGGCCGTGGCCAAGGAGGTCGGGCAGACCATGCAGAGCCTGGCCGCGCGGTTCCCACAGGGGTTGCAGTACTCCAACGTGTACGACACCACCCGGTTCGTGGAAGTGTCGATCCGGGAAGTGGTGAAGACCCTGGCCGAAGCCATGGCCTTGGTGTTCCTGGTGGTGTTTCTGTTTCTGCAGAACTGGCGCGCGACGTTAATTCCGTTTTCAGCGGTGCCCGTCTCGCTCATCGGCACCTTTGCCGGGCTGTTCCTGCTCGGCTACTCGATCAACATGCTGACCTTGTTCGGCATGGTGCTGGCGATCGGCATCGTGGTGGACGATGCGATCGTGGTGTTGGAAAACGTCGAGCGCATCATGCGCGAGCAGCGCAAATCCGCGCGCGAGGCCGCGATCCAGGCCATGCAGGAGGTCACCAGCCCGGTGATCGCGATCGTCCTGACCCTGTGCGCGGTGTTCGTGCCGATCGCGTTTTTGGGCGGCTTGGCCGGCGAGTTGTATCGGCAGTTCGCGGTCACCATCACGATCGCGGTGGTGCTCTCCGGCATCGTGGCGCTGACCCTGACCCCGGCCCTGTGCATGATGATCCTCCGGCACGGCCATCGGCAGCCTGGCCGATTCTTTGCCTGGTTCAACGGTTGGTTCCAGCGGTTGACCGCTCGCTACACCAACGGCGTGGCGTGGATGATCCGTCGCAGCGCAATCGGCCTGGCCCTGTTCGCGGGCATGGTGGTCATCACCGCGGGGTTGTGGCGCGCCACGCCGGGCAGCCTGGTGCCGGACGAGGACCAGGGGTACTACATCGGCGCGGTCTTTCTCCCGGACGGGGCGTCGCTGCAGCGCACGGACAAGGTGGTGGGAGAAGTGGTCGAAGCGATTCTCTCCAATCCCGCCAATGAATTTGCGATCGCGTTCACCGGATTGGATTTTCTCGGCGGCGGTTTCCGCAACAGCGCCGCCACCATCTTCGTCACCCAGAAGCACTGGGACGAACGCGCGGTCGCGACTCCCCAATTGGTGGGCGAGTTCTTCATGAAGACCGCGCACATCAAAGAAGCCTTGGTGCTGGCCTTCGGACCGCCACCGATCTTCGGGCTGGGGAATTCCGGCGGGTTCGAGTTCTACGTGCAGAACCGCGGCGAAGGCGGGCCGCAGCGCCTGGCCCAGGTGATGGGGGAATTTCTGACCGCGGCCAACCAGGACCCCATGCTCGCGGGCGCGCAGACCCTGTGGCGCTCGAACGTGCCGCAGCTTCGCGTGGACGTGGATCGCGAAAAGGCCAAGGCGCTGGGTGTGCCGATCAACGATCTGTTCGACACGTTGTCCGCGACCTTGGGCTTCTACTACGTGAACGACTTCAACCGATTCGGGCGGACCTGGCAGGTGTTGATGTCCGCGGAACCCTCGTATCGGAGCAAGCCCGACTCGGTCGGCGAGCTGTACGTGCGATCCGAACAGGGCGGAATGGTGCCGGTCAAGGCGCTGGCCACAGTCAACTACACCGCCGGACCCGAGACGCTCGATCGGTTCAACAACCTGCCCGCGGTGAAGATCCTGGGGCAAGCGGCTCCGGGCGTGTCCTCGGGCCAGGCCATCCAGACCGTGGAGCGGGTTGCGGAGCAGGTGTTGCCAGCGGACTTCAGCTTTGACTGGGGCGGCGCGTCGTTCCAGGAAAAGCGATCCAGCGGCACGTCGGGCCTTGCTCTCGGACTGGCGGTGGTCATGGTGTTTTTGATCCTGGCCGCCCAGTACGGAAAATGGTCGCTGCCGATCTCGGTGCTGCTGGCGTTGCCCTTCGGTACGTTCGGCGCGCTGGCCGCGGTGTGGTTGCGGGGCTTGACCAACGACGTGTACTTCCAAATCGGCCTGGTCACGTTGCTGGGGCTGGCCGCCAAGAACGCGATCCTGATCGTCGAATACGCGGTGTTGAAGCACCGCGAGGGCATGTCTCCCACTGACGCCGCGCTGGAAGCCGCAAGGCTGCGCTTTCGGCCGATCCTGATGACCTCGCTCGCGTTCATCCTGGGCGTGGCGCCGCTCGCGTTCTCCACCGGCGCGGGAGCAGGCGCGCGCATCTCGGTGGGCACCGGCGTGATGGGCGGCATGTTGGCCGCGACCTTCCTGGCCATCTTCTTCGTGCCCATGTTCTTCAAGCTGATTTCCGGCCGACGCCCTGCGACACCGCGGTCGAACGCGGACGGCGCAATCGACGTGGAATACCAAAAGGCTATGGTCGGCGGAAACGGGGCCACGGCCCCAGCCGCGCTCACGCCGCAAGGAGGACGGTCATGATCTGGCAAGTGGTTATTGTGGCGATTGCCATTCTGCTCTCGGGCTGCACGCTCGGGCCGGATTACCGCAGGCAGACGATCGACACGCCGGATGCGTGGCCCACGCCGGCGACCGCAACGTCCGTGCCGGCGGAGTGGTGGCGCGGATATCAGGATCCGGCGCTCGACGCCATGATCCGGGAAGCGCTTAGTCACAACGCAGACCTGCGGCTCGCGATCGCACGGGTGGACGAGGCGCGCGCGAGTCTGGGCGTGGCGCGAGCCGACCAGTGGCCTGGGGTCTCGGCCAACGCGTCCGCGTCGAGAAACCGGGCGAGCGAAGACAGTGCGTTGGCGCTGCCGGGCGTGGACCCGATTTATAACAACGTGCGCGCCACGTTGGACGCGTCGTACGAAATCGACTTCTGGGGCAAATACCGGCGCGCCACCGAAGCCGCGCGGGCCGAGCTGTTGGCGACGCAATTCAATCGCGACGCGGTGAGGCTGGCGCTGATCGCCGACGTGTCTCGCGGCTATTTCAATCTCCGGGCGCTCGATGCGCAGGTGGCCATCACCAAGCGCACGGTCTCGACCCGGTTGGCGTCGCTGTCCCTGCAACGCGAGCGGTTCGCGGCCGGGGTGGCGTCCGAGCTCGAACTGCGGCAGGTGGAAGCCGATGCCGCGGCAGCGCAGGCGTTGCTGCCCGTGCTCGAAACCCAACTCGCGCGACAGGAAACCGCGCTCTCGGTGTTGCTGGGCCGCAGCCCGCGCGAGATCGTGGGTTCGACGCCCGAGCGGGGCGCCGCGATCGAGGCGCTCACGGTGCCGCCCGCGGTGCCCGCGGGGTTGCCGTCGGATCTGTTGGAGCACCGGCCGGACCTGCAACAGGCGGAGCAGCAGTTGATCGCGGCCAACGCGCGGATCGGCCAAGCCAAGGCCGCGTATTTCCCGTCCATCACCCTGACGGGTTTTCTCGGCGGTGAGAGCACCAAGCTCGCGGATCTGTTCAGCGCGCCTGCGCGGATCTGGCAGGTCTCGGGATCAGCGGCTCAAACCGTGTTCGACGCGGGCCGGACGGGTTCGCTGGTGAAGGCGGCGAAAGCGCGGGAACAGCAAGCGCTGGCCCAGTACCAGTCCGCGATCCAGAACGCGTTCCGCGACACCCTCGACGCGCTGGTGGCGCAGCGCAAGGCGCGCGAGACATTGGACGCCGAGCAGGCGCGGGTCGCCGCGCTCCAAAGCGCGCTCGACTTGGCGCGGCTGCGTTATCAGAACGGCGTGTCCAGCCAGCTCGACGTGCTGGATGCGGAGCGCGGGTTGCTGGCCGCGGAGCTCAATCGAGTCGAGGCCCAGCGTGCGCAACTCGCCGCCACCGCGGATCTGTTCAAGGCGTTGGGCGGCGGGTGGGAGAGTGACGCGCCATTGGAACGACGGGCAGCATCTTCGGTGGGTGCGGGTGGTTGACCGCGTGTCGGCTCGCCCGTCTACCGGATCGTCCGGCTCCGGCGTGGTCGTGCGCCTCGAGTCCGACCAGGTCTGGACGCGTCGGGTACAGCGGGGTTCCGATCTCACTGTAACCTGCTTGCGCGGTCAGGTGTGGATGACCCGCGAGGGAGACTCTCGGGACCACTTTCTGCGCGTCGAGGACACGTATACCAGTCGCGAACCCGGGCTGGTGTGTGTGCAGGCCATGGCTCCGTCGCAGTTGTTCGTGAAGTGGAAGGGATGAGCGGGCTGCTGCCCGAGGAGGTGATCAAATGAACAGGACGATAGTCGTTATCCGCCTCGTCACGTGGCTGTCAGTCGTGGGGGCGCTGGGCGTCACGTTCTGGATCGGTCATGCCCTCCAACTGGCTCCACTGCACATGTTCCTCGGAGGCCTGCTGGTGCTCTCGCTCTGGGCGCTGGCACTGCTGTCGTTCCGGCAGGGAGCGCGTCGCGGGCTCGGCGCCTTTGCCGTTGTCTGGGGGTTTATCGTCCCGTGGTTGGGGATGACTCAAGTCCAGATCCTGCCGGGCGAGCATCACTGGGTGGTCCGGGTCGCGCACTTGCTGGTCGGCGTGGTCGCGCTCGCCCTCGCCGAACGCCTTGCCAAAGACATGCGCGCCGTGGATGGGACGATGCCGGCGAGGTCCGGACGCGTTGACCGCAGCGGGGTGCCGACCTCCGCGTGACCTGCTTGAGCGGTCAGGTGTGGATGACCCGCGAGGGAGACGCTCGGGACATGACGCTGCCGATTCGTGATCCGGCGAACTTATAGACTTTTTGGTTCGCTGTCGATTTTCCGCCTCCCCGAACGACTATTGGGTGTAGACGGCAACTCACGCGGGTATCGAACCGGCAGGCCCCTATGTCCACAGGAGAGAACGCCATGCAGTACATGCTAATGTGCTGTTTCGAGGAGAAGGCGTGGGAGAAGTTGTCAGGCGCCCAGAGGGACGAGATCATGAAGAAGTACGGAGAGGTGATCCAGGGCCTCATCAAGAGCGGGCACCTCCGGGGCGGTGGGCGACTGCATGCAACGGCGTCAGCCACGACCGTGCGCATGAAAAGCGGCGCGCCGGTCTTCACCGACGGGCCGCTCGCAGAGACCAAAGAGCAGTTTGGCGGGTACCACCTCGTTGAATGCAAGGACCTGGATGAGGCGATGTCGATCGCGGCACGCATCCCGACGCTCCCAGTGGGCGGGGCGATCGAGGTGCGTCCTGTTGCCATGACGGAGTGCTAACCTCCGAAGCTTGAAAGGAGACAGACCATGCGATTTATGATCATCGTCAAAGCCACCAAGGAGTCGGAAGCCGAAACGAGGCCGACTGATTTTGTCGACGAGAAGCTCATTGCCTGCATGGCCGCGTACCACGAGGAGCTGGCCAAAGCCGGCGCGCTGCTCGATGGCTCGGGGCTCAAGCCGAGCTCGAAGGGCTGGCGCATCAAGTACGACGGAGAGAAGCGCACCGTGGTCGATGGGCCCTTTGCCGAGACCAAGGAGCTCATTGCCGGCTACACCCTGATTCAGGTGAAGTCGAGGGAAGAGGCGCTCGAGTGGGCCAAACGCTTTCCCAATCCCGCGGGCGACGGCAAGGAGGCCGAGATCGAGGTTCGCGAGCTGTACGAACTGGAAGACTTCGCACCCAGCGAGTCGGTGGAGCGCTTTCGCGACCTGGAACTTGGAAAGAAGAAGTAATCGCGACGATTCGAAAGGAGATGAGATGAAGTTCCTGTGCCTGATCTGTGCCGAGAAGGTAATGGAGCAGATGCCCGAGGCCGAGGCGGCAAAACACTTCCAGGAATACCTCGAGTTCACCGAGGGCATCAAGGCGAGCGGCCACTTCGTCGGAGCGAATCGACTCCAGCCTGCGGCGACCGCGACCACGGTCCGTGTCCGCAACGGCAAGGTCTTGATCACTGACGGACCTTTCGCCGAGACCAAGGAACAGTTCGGAGGCTACTACCTCATCGAGGCCAAGGACCTGAACGAAGCCATCAACGTGGCCGCGAAGATTCCAGGCGCGCAACGTGGGTGTGTCGAGATTCGCGAGGTCGCGGAGGACCCGCAGACGCTCGCGCTCGGACTCGACGCTCCGCGGACGAATACCCTCAAACAATGAACAGCAGACTAACGAGGGGAGGGGAGCGATGAAGAACAAAGTCGTGATGTTCGAGATTCCGGCGTCCGATTTCAAAAAGGCCAAAAAGTTTTACGAGGCGGTGTTCGACTGGAAGGTTGAACTATGGGGCGACGAGGGGGCCATGGCGCTCACCACGGCCGCGGACAAGGATTACAACCCGACAGAGCTTGGAGGCATCAACGGCGGATTCTATCAACGCAAGTCCAAAGACGACCACCCCTCGTTCGGCGTGCAGACCGAGTCCATCGACCAGACGTTAATAGCCATCGAGAAAGCCGGAGGGAAGGTCGTCACGCCGAAACACGCGATCGGCGAGTGGGGGTTCATGGCGGACTTTGCGGATCCGGAAGGTAACGTCATCGCGCTCTGGGAACGGCCGAAACACTAGCCGCGCTCAATGACAAGGAGGAGTCAGATGCGATATGTGGATGGGTTCGTCTTACCCCTGCCGAAGAAAAACCTCAAGGTGTATCGCCGCATCGCCCAGAAGGCGGGGGAAGTCTGGCGAAAGCACGGCGCCCTGGACTACAAGGAGTGTGTGGGCGACGACCTCAACGTGAAGATGGGCCTGCCGTTCCCGCGCCTGGTCAAGCCCAAACCGGGCGAGACCGTGGTCTTTGCCTACATCGTGTTCAGGTCACGCGCGCACCGCGATCGCGTCAACGCCAAGGTGATGAAGGACCCGCTCATGAATGATCCCGCGCTCAAGAACATGCCCATGCCGTTTGACATGAAGCGCATGGCCTACGGCGGGTTCAAGGTCCTGGTCGACGCCTGACGCGTCGTAATGAGGAGCGCTGCAATGACGGCCGATGCATCACCGCACATTTACCGCGTCGATAAGTTCGTGGTGCCAAAGGCCGCGCGTCAGGAGTTCCTGGGCAGAGTCCGCAGCACGCACCAGCTCCTCAAGGCACAACCCGGGTTTGTTCAAGATGTCGTACTCGAACAATCATCCGGTCCGGGGAGATTCAACTTCGTCACGCTGGTCGAGTGGCAGAGTCAGTCCGCCATGGACGCGGCCAAGGCCGTGGTGACGGCCGCCCACGCGAAGAGCGGCTTCAACCCGCAAGAACTGTTCGCACGACTGGGAATCGAAGCGGATATTGCGAACTACACCGCCATCGACACCTGACCCGTCATCTCGACCAGCAGGCGCGGCATGAGTCGGTTATCGGAGCGAACGTCTCGCCCATCGGCCCCACGCGATACTGCAAGACCCCAAGACGTTCCGCGAGCGCTGTACAGGGGAGTTTCTTGCCGGCGGTACGGGAACCATTGGCGGAGGTTAGGGGCCGTGCGCAATGTGCGGGTCATCCGAGAGGATGTGCGCCACCCGTACGATCGACCGGCCATCCACTGCGAGATAGGTCACCCGGTTCGGGCCCTCAAAGTGCAATCCCGCTATGGCGTCGTAGAGCTCGCCCTCGATGCCGTCGATCACTGCCCGCCAGCGCACGCCTCTCGCGGCGAGATAGGCCGCGTGGCGACTGTCGGGGCTGAACAGGGGTTGGAGGATGCGATCGTAGGCAGCCGGCTGCATTCCGTCGATGATCGCCTGCCACTTGGAACCCCCGGCATGAGGGTTGACGTAAGCCACGCGCCGGCCATCGGGGCTGAGCGTGAAGTACAGGCCCCAGCCGGGGCTCCCGGGGGGACGCGGTCGCTCGTGGCCGTCGACCACCACGAATCGCTCGTGACCCCGCTCTGCCAGGTACACGAAACGGCCGTCGGACAGGAAGGCCACCGACCCGATCCGATCATACCGAGCCTCCTGTTCGGCGCCATCCAGGACCACGATCGGCTGACCAGCTTGCATCGCCTTGTACGCGAGGTGCCGGCCGTCCGCGCTAAACCGCGCGGAAAAGGCATCGATCCAGTCGTAGGGCGGCCCTTCGACTCCGTCGATCACGGCGGACCATCTCCCGCCACGTTTTGCGGCGTACGCGACTCGCTCACCCGTGGGGTCGAAAAACCCGGGGATCTCGAGTGGAATGATGCCCCCGAATGAGAGCGCCAAGTCGTAGTCTCCCTGCTCAACGCCGTCCACCACGACCATCCAGCGGTCTCCGCGGCGGGCGGTGTAGGCCAAGCGCTGGCCGTCCTGGCTAAAATCGATGACGCCAATTTCGTCATACTCAGGACTGGATATCCCATTTCGGACCACGACCAGTCGGCGCCCTGGCCGGGCCACCCACGTCGAGTAGTACCCGCCCGTGTTTCCGTATCGGTAGATGCGCTCGTTCAGCGCCACGCTGTCCATGTCCCGTTCGTACTCTGGAACCTTCCCGCCCGCGTCGGCGGGAGGCTGGGCAGTCGACTTGATCTCGCGCACCCCGACGTACACGGGCTGGCCGTCGTCCGTGAAATAGTAGGTGAGCCCCAGGTGGGAAAATGCCTCGCTCTCCACACCGTCGAGCACCATGACATTTTTCTTGTCGCGCCACGCGGGATACATGTAATGGGAGCCGTCTGCGCTGAATCGCGGAAGATCCTGAACGACTTCGTACTCCTGGCCCGGGCGGCCGTCGATCACGAGGAAGGATTTTGCGCCGCGTCGGGCCTTGTACGCGATCCGTAGACCGTCGGGGGAGGTGGTAATCGGGGGAACATAGGCCCAACGCGTGCGGAGGTTCTCCAGTTCCATCGTTTCCGGGATGCGGGCGACCGATTCTTCGGTCCCGATTAGTCGCGGACCACGGCCCTCCACGATCCTTGGATCCGACAGGGTCACCCACCCCAGGACACACGCCATGACGACCGACGCCATCACGCCGGCCAATCGTATCGCTTCCCGGGGCCGATCCGGATCAGGACGGCGAGCGTCTCCGCTGAGCCGACGGGCCAGGCGGGGCGCGACGAGCCCTGAGGCGGCACCGGCGACTACCAGCGTTATGCCGACTAGCAGCAGGTCGACAGTGCCGTAGGGAAGGTGGAGAAACCGCGTGAATAAGGGATATAGCGCGGCGGCCGTCACGAGCATGTAGATGGCGCCTGCGAGGGGGTACACCCACGTAGTCAACCGGCGGCGGAGCGCAAGGAACACGGCATCCCCCACGACAGCCGATCCGACCCCGGCGAGCACGAACAACAGGATCTGATGGAGTTGGAGAAAGCCTTCGATCACCCGGGGGAGAAACAAAAGGCTCGAAAAGAACCATTGAATGGCGGCCAAAGCCGCGAGAACCGGCCGGTCAGCCCAGGCCACGGCGGCAAGGCGCCATGAGACGAACACCAGGTAGAACACGAAGGCTCCGAGCGGGCCTCCCAGACCGCGGTCCACGGGGTTGAACGGAATCGTGAGGACGTTCAGAAACCCGCCTACCGACGCTATCGTGAGGACGATTAGCGCCAGCCACCATCCACGGGGTGCGCCATCCCGGGCGAGCGCCATCAGCAATCCGATCCCGATCGCGATCGCCGAGGCCATCGCCACCACATGCGGTGGGCTCCAGAGAATCCACAGGCTGTCGAACGATTCGCGACCAAAGAGCCGATGCCACAGCTCGTCGAATGGCGCGGCCAGAAAGATCAAGGTCACGCCAGCTCCCCAGATCTTCAACGGAATCTCCCAGGCGACACCGGCCCGTCGCCGTTCCCAGGCCCGGGCCAGAAAGCCCAGCGTGGTCACGCCGATCGCGGTGTACAGCACGAGATGCGGCGGGATCCAAAATGTGTCCCGGCCGATGGCGATGTGCCACCAGCCATCGAAGTACAGGGCGAACGTCGCGAAGAACAGCCCAACCACCCCCAAGACGATCGGAAGATGGCTCATGGTCCGACTCCGGGTTGAAGGGGACCCCACACCTCTTGAGCCCCCGGCAAGATACCCGACGCGAGGTGTGAGAACGCGTCAGACTGGCTGCGAACAGACACCGCCACCGAGACCAACGCGCCGAGGACCACGACCACCATTGCGGCGTCGCGGAGGGCCAATCCCCTTCGGCCCTGTGGACCGCTCGGCGGTCGGCAGAACGTCTCAAACTGTGGGGTCGCCACGCGATCCGCCGCTTTCAAGGTGTGGAACCGGCGTCGGAGCTCGTCGTCGGTGCCCGCATCAGTCATGATCGACCTCGTGCAGTTCCATCCAACAGCGCAGCCGCTTTTTGCCACGGTCGTAGTGCTGGCGAACCGCACCAATCGACACGCCCATGACCTCCGCCGCCTCCTGAAGACTCATCTCGTGATAGAAGACCAGGTGCAGGGCCTCGCGCTGGCGAGACGGTAACTCGGCGAGCGCCCGTCGGAACAACCCGCGGAGTTCGTCGCAGTACACCGCCCGGTCCGCGTCCGAGGCGTAAATCGGCGGTGCCGCTGCCCCGGCCTGTGCAGCGGACCAGAACCGGCGCACCAGGGCGCGCCGGCGTTCATCCAAGGCGGTCTTGCGGATGACGGCGAACACCCAGGTCTTGAACGACGCACGCCCATCAAACCGGGCTCGATGATCCAGAATCTTCACATAGGCCGTTTGCAGCACGGTCTCCGCCTCCAGCGCGTCGCGCGCGCAACAGGCCCGAGCCCAGCCCACGCTGTCGGGATGCAGCCGCTCCAGGTGCGCGCGCAGGTCTCCATCCTCCATCGCTCGATGTTCCCGATGGTCAACGTATTAGTCGAACAGCTCGGCTGAGTATATGACGGAACGGACCAGGCGGGTGCCGTGCACCCGCGCGATCGTCTGGGAATAGGACCGACTGGCCTCGGATCAGTCGCGCACCGGAGTGACCAGGACTAAAATTTGTACTTGGACTCAGTCTCTGCGGTCGGTTTTAGCCGCGCCATCCCACGGTCGCGCCCACCTCGATCTCGGCATCGTTGAGCACTTCGGCGAAGGCCCCGCCGCGCCAGGGCACGCCCAGCGCGGCTCGCAAGCCGGGTTGAGCCTCGTCCATGCGCTCGCACGGTCGGGTCTCGCCGTTGATGCGGAGTTTGCATTGGCCGACCCGCAGCGTACGCCCGCGGCTGTTTGCGAGCGAAAGACCGCTGATGAGCAGATTGGCGCGTCGGGCGCTGGGCTCAACAGCCACACCCATCTGCTCGACCGCCGCATCCCACGCCTGGTACTCGATCAGCGTGACCTGCCGGCGGCCACCCTGGTCCGCGCTCCCGACAATGCCCTGCCCCGCGCGCAGCGTAGCGCGGGACACAGCATCCATCGGCCCGCGATGGCTGCGCTTGACCCAGATGGCTTCGAGGCGACCAGTCATCACGCGGGGATAAACTTCAGGGCCACCCCATTGTTGCACCATCGCTGATTTGTCGGCGGAGGCCCGTCGTCGAAGACGTGGCCCTGGTGGCCTCCGCACCGCGCGCAGTGATACTCGGTTCGCGGCAAGATGAGCGCGAAGTCGAGTTTGGTCTCGACCCGCCCCTCGATCGTTCGAAAGAAGCTGGGCCATCCGGTCTTGCTGTCGTATTTCATGTCCGAGGTAAACAGCGGCAGCTCGCACGCGGCGCAGACGTATTCGCCCTTGCGCTTTTCCTGGTTGAGCGGACTCGAAAACTTTCTCTCAGTCCCTTCCTCGCGCAGGATGCGGTACTGCTCAGGCGTGAGGAGCCGCTTCCATTCCTCGTCCGTCTTGTGGATCTTCTCGATCGTTACGGGGGCGCTCTCTCCGGCTTTGGAAATGGCTGCTCGTCCCAAAGCCAGCAGGGCCAGTCCCCACACCCCCGAACCCACCAAAAAATGTCGTCGGTTCATCAAACCCTCCATGTGTCGCGAGAGAACGTCTCTCTTCTAATGAGGAGCAGTTCCCCAGAGCGTGGTAAGACGCGCGTCTCGCCCGCACCGCGATCGGTAGAAGTTATAGCGGATCGGGTTCTTCTGGTAATAGTCCTGGTGGTACGCTTCGGCCGGATAAAACGCCACGGCCGGACGAATGCTCGTCACGATCGGCTGGGCAAAGCGTCCGTCCAATCTTTTCTTGGAGTCCTCGGCCAGGCGGCGCTGCTCCTCGTCGTGATAGAAGATGGCGGATACGTACGTCGGGCCGCGATCGCAGAATTGCCCGTCGCCTGAGAGCGGATCCACGTTGCGCCAGAACACGTCCAGGAGCTGCTTGTAGCTGATCTGATCCGGGTCGTAGACCACCTGCACCGCTTCCACGTGGCCGGTCGTTCCCTGCGACACCGCCTCATAAGTCGGATTCGGCACGTGCCCTCCGGTGTAACCCGAAACGGTTGAGCGTACCCCGGGAAGTTTATCGAACGGCGGTTCCATGCACCAGAAGCATCCCCCCGCGAACGTGGCGGTTGCAAGCGGCTTGTCGGCAGCGGAGACGGGGGCTGGCGTGCTCCCGGCAGGATCCTTCTTGGGTGATCCATATCCAAAGAGCCCGAGGGCTATTGCGAGCAACGTGATGCTGAGCAAGAATCTCATGGCCTTCTCCTTTCGGTGCGCAATCGCGCATCCGTAAGGTATCAGCCATTGGTGACGGTTCGATGAAGGGTTCTTGACGGTGTGATGAAGACTGCCCAGACCTCGGAGCTAACCCCACTTGGCAGAGCGACGAACTCGCGAATCTCGTAGCTCGCTGACGGATCGCGCGTACCCGGTCCGTCAACGCAGGGTGTATATAGGGCGCCACTCGCCAAACTGTAGGTCCCAAGAGCTGTGCAAGCGGCTGCGTTCGGCGTTACTGCGACTGAACGGGGTCGACGACCTCCAGAAACGAAAACCGGTGGAAATCCGTGTCTCGCGTGTAGATCCGCCGGATGCCGTGCTCACGCATGAGAATGGCGGTGTGCGCGTCGTGGACCAGATTTCCGGTCAGATGCGGTGTCTCCTGCACGACTTCACCGGCGACCGAGACGTGGCGGTCGGTCTCGACCAAGACGCCGAGCGCCGGAGACGCCAGCACCGCATCGACGAACTCCCAGGCCTCGTTTGCTGACCAAGGGCGCCGCAGGACGCGGGGATGCGTGGTCACGCGAAGAAACTCGTACAGGATTCCCCACGTCGTGTACCAGGCGGATCGTTGCCGACGCCACGCCTCCAGGGCGTCGCGGTAGACAGCGTGATCAGGCGCGTTCTCGTCCGCCGCGTAGACCAACACGTTCGTGTCAACCACGAACATGGCCGACCTTCAGCGGTCTTCCATGGCCTGGTAGAGCGCGTCGCGGTCGGCGATATCGACGAGATGCCCTCCGCTCCTGAAGGAGGGCAGGGGTGGAAGGGGGCGCTCGCCCCTCTGTGTCCGAAAGAGCAGGCGCAACGCGGTCTCGACCAATTCGGACATGGTTCGCCGCTGCCGGGCCGCCTCCCGCTTGAGCCGGACCATGACCGAATCGTCGATATTCAGGGTCGTTTTCATATGGAAAACCATATCGTAGCGGATGGCAAGATGTCAATAAGCGGTCTCTGGCTTCAGTGGGCGCGCGCCAGGCCGTCCTTGTCCCCCTTGGGTCTTGCAGAATCCCGGTGGGCAGTGCTAGAAAGGTCTTCTCCTCATGACCGACCCTCGGTGCCGGCCCGAAGAATGGGTGGAGCAACACGGCGACTATCTCTATCGCTTCGCCCTCTCGCGACTGCGCGACGCCAAGACCGCCGAGGAGGTGCTGCAGGAGACCTTTGTCGCGGCGCTCCAGTCCCTCGATCGCTTTGAAGGCCGCTCCTCCGAACGGACCTGGCTGGCGGGCATCCTCAAGCACAAGATCCTGGACCATTTCCGGCGCAGCGGCCGCGAGGCGGGGCTCCCAGACCGGGACGAGCCGGGCGACGTCCATCCCGAGTGGTTCGACGAGGACGGCCATTGGAAGCTGGACGAGAATTCGCCGGCCGAGTGGGGTGATCCCGACCGCACGCTGGAACAGGCCCGCTTCTGGGAAGCGATGGGCCGTTGTCTCGGCGAACTGCCGTCCCGGACCGCCCGCGCCTTCACGCTCCGGGAGATCGAGGCGGAGGAGACCGACGCGATCTGTAAGGAATTGGCGATCACGCCGACCAACCTCTGGGTGATGCTCCACCGCGCACGGCTGCATCTGCGCCGATGCCTGGAGCTGCATTGGATCGGACGAGCGACCTAACCATGCGACCGGTGTGGCTCAAAAACTGGCTGATTCGAAACACCCCGTCCTGCCAGGAGGTGGTCCGCATGCTTTCGGATGCGATGGACCGGCCGATCCCCCTCCGCCGCAGGATCGCGGTGCGGCTGCACTTCCTGATCTGTACCTGGTGTGTGCGCTATCACAGACAGATCGGGCTGCTCCGGACCGCGCTCCGCAGCACGGAACCCGGTCCTCCGGCGGCGAGCGCTCCGGACAGCCCCGGCGCCCGGCTCTCGGACGAGGCCCGGGAACGCCTGAAGCGTCTGACCCGTCAAAACCCCTCCTGATCCGCATCACCCGTCTGTAAGGATTTCTCGCCTCCTCCGACCAACCAGCGTGTGTGCGACCCGCGGGGGGTCGGACAAATCAAAGGAGGATGTCATGAGACAGGTGATCGGACTCATCACGGCGCTGGGATTGGCGGTTGGTCTTGGTCTGAGCGGAGCCACGTACGCGGCCGACACAATGAAGGGCGGCACGACAAAGAAGCATCACAAACTGCTGCTCAAGAGCGCGATCGAAAGCAAGGACTTCACGGAAGTGACGCTGCCCATCCACGAGGGACGGCGGAATGGGGAGACGGTCTGGTACGTCGTCACCGAGTCGTCCAATAAGGAGGATGCCGCACGGCGCGGCGTGCACTTCGCCCCCAAGCTGGCAAATGCCAAAGGCTCGGGCGCTGTCGAGAAGGCCAAGGTGACTGATGGGATTGTCGAGTTCCTGGGCAGTGTGGACTTCTCGCCCGAGCGGATCGTCAAACCCGGGCCGACGGGCTTCCCGTCCGCCGAGGCCAAGCCCGGTGCGATCGGCGAACCGCTCTACACGCCGTTGATCGAGCTGCCGGACGGCACCGTGATCAACGCGCCCCATATCAAGAACAAGTCGGGCGAGCACGATCGGCTGATCCGAATCGATCTGTCGAAGCGCACCGCGACCTTCAAGACCACCAAGGGCTTCTTCGAAGGCAAGACGGTCTACTACACCACCTTCAACGCCTCGGACCCCGGCGTCTCCGCGATCGAGGCAGGGAACTATACGCCGAGGCTGAAAGCCACGCCGGACAAGGGCTCGAACACGCCCAACTCGGCGCTGACCGGTCTGGCGCCCATCGTGAACGGTCCTATTGGCAAGGCCAACCCCCAGCGCCAGGGCCTCAGCTCGGCCCTGATGGGCGAAGGCGATCCCTTGAACATCGTGGAGGAGATCCCGGCGGGCGAGCGCGCCCTGCTGTACAGCCCCATGTGGGACGTGCACGCGTCGGTCTGGGCCCAGACCGCCATGCCGGTCAAGAGCGAGATGCAGCAGAGGGATTTCCGCGCGGTCGCGCGCCTGGCGCTGGCGGGCCAGATCACCGGGCCGGACGGACACCCGTGGGGGCCGATCGGCGTGGTGGTCAACTGCCCCATCATCAGCATTGACGAGTAAGGTGTTCGAACGTAACGGGTAAGTCGGATCGAAGAGCCCCCGGCTGAAAGGCCGGGGGTGCTCTTCAGGCTTTTCTGAACCCTTTCACAAAGGAAGCCGACCATGAAGGTCCCACTCTGCAAGGTGGAGGAGATTCCTGATGAGGGAATCGAGACCGTGGATTTTTTCGGGCGGGAAGCGCTCGTTCTGAAAGTCGATGAGGAGCCAAAGGCGATACTGAACTACTGTGCGCACCTCGGCGGGCCCATGAAGCGGGAGAACAACAAATTGGTGTGTGCCTGGCACGGGGCGGAATTTGATTGCGCCAAGGGGAACTGTCTCAAAGGACCGGCACGAGCCGATTCGCGGCTGATCATGTTGCCCACTCGCGTCGAAAACAGGGTGCTCACGTACGTCTATGGGGAGTAGTCAGAGCGGCACGCCGATCATGACCAACGGAGCAAAGGAGAATCAGATGAACTACGCACCCGAGATCAGCGACGCATCCGTGCGCACGGGGTCCCTCGAGGTCCAGGGGCTGAACATCTTTTACCGCGAAGCCGGCCGGTCCGGCAGTCCTCAGGTCGTCTTGCTGCACGGGTTCCCGGCCTCGTCGCACCAGTACCGCAACCTCATCCCGGCCCTGGCCGGAAAATTTCACGTGATCGCGATGGACTATCCCGGTTTCGGCAACAGCGACATGCCTGATCCGGCGAAGTTTCCCTATACCTTCGACAAGACCGCCGACGTGGTGGAGACGTTCTTGAAGAAGAGGGGCTTCACCCGCTTTGGTCTCTACGTGCAGGACTATGGCGGGCCGGTGGGCTTCCGCATGCTCTCGCGCAACCCGCAGTGGCTGGAGTGGCTGATCATCCAGAACACCAACGCCTATGAGGTCGGCTTCACCCCGGTGTGGGAAGGGTTTCGCAATGCCCTGTGGAAGAAGCGCGGCCCTGATACCGAAAAACCGCTCATGGCCTTCCTGGAGCTGGACGCCATCAAGAGCGTGTATCTGCACGGCCACAAGCAGCCCGCATTGATCAGCCCGGACAACTGGAATATGGACTTCCGTTTCATGGAGCGGCCCAACGCCCGCACGGTGCAGATGGAGTTCTTCTACGACTACCGCACCAACGTCGCGCTGTATCCCGAGTGGCAGGAATTTCTTCGCCGCCGCCAGCCCGAGACGATCATCTTCTGGGGCCAGGACGACATCTTCTTCACCCGCGAAGGCGGCGAAGCCTACCTGAAGGATCTCCCCAAGGCGGAGCTGCATCGGCTCGATTCGGGCCACTTTGCGGTGGAGGATTGCCTGGAGTTCATCGTGGCAAACATTCGCCGCTTCTATGACGAACGAGTGGCCGGCAAATGAAAGCAGTGGTCAAATAGGGAGACGGCGGTGAACGTCGCGGAGATCTGGCGCTATCCGGTCAAGACCATGGCTGGAGAGCAGCTGCAATCGGTGAGCGTGGGGCCTCTCGGCATCGAAGGCGACCGGGTGATTCACGTCGAAGACGCCGTGGGGCGCGTGATCACCTCCCGCACGCATCCCCGGTTCCTGGGTCACAAGGCTGTGCTGGGCCTACGGGGCGAAATCCTGGTGGATGGTCGGCCGTGGGACAGCGCGGAAGTGGCGGCCGACGTGATGACGATTGCCGGCAAGGGCGCAAAGCTGGTGCGCGACGAGAGCGCTGAGCGGTTCGATGTCCTGCCGTTGCTGGTGGCCACAGACGGCGCGATCGCGGCCTTCGGCCACGATCGTCGCCGTCTGCGGCCCAACCTCGTGATCAGCGGCGTCAAGGGGATGGCCGAGCGCGAATGGCAGGGCGCGTGCCTGCGAATCGGCGAGGTGCTCATCGGCGTCCAGGATCTGCGTCTGCGCTGCATCATGACGTCCTACGACCCCGACACCTTAGCCCAGGACAAGACCATCACCCGGAGCATCTACCGGCGCTTCGAGGGCAAGCTCGCGCTCAATTGTTTCGTCATCCAAGGGGGCCGTATTGCGGTGGGTGACAAGGTGCAGGTAGTGCGTGGGGCAGGTGTGTATGCGGGACGTTGCAGCTGATAGACCAAGAATTCTCGCTCCTCCTCCAGTGATCTACCTGGGGGTTCTTGGCCTCGGTCTACTCCTTGAATGGCTTTGGCCCACTCGACTTCTGGGCTGGCCTTTGGCCGTGGCCGTAGGGTCAACGATCTTCATTTGTGGAGTGGTCGGATTGACCGTCGCGATCCGCACTGTCTTGCGTGCGCGAACACCGGTCGATCCATACAAAGCCACAACCGCGATCGTGACGGGTGGCCTCTTTCAGTTTTCGCGTAATCCGATCTACGTCTCAGATACGCTCCTCTATGTGGGCCTTTCGCTCGCCCTGAACGCATGGTGGGCGCTAGCCTTGACTCCTGTCCTGGTCTGGATCATGGGCGTCGGAGTCATCGCGCGCGAAGAGGAGTACTTGGAAAGGAAATTCGGCAATGAGTATCTTCGGTACAAGCGGCAGGTCCGCCGCTGGCTTTAGTCTTAGCCTTGGGGGACGCGAGGAGGGACGTTGCAGCGTTAGTGGCGTTCGTCCCCTAGGAATCCCGCGACGCGGATATCAACCACGGGCTTAAAGCCACAAAGGCCGCAACGTCCCCGAGTGGGACCAGTGCTGTGCGGGGAGTGGGCGGCGTAGGCTCCATCGGCCTTTAACAGCGTCCTCTCCGTCATGCCACTCACCGCTTAGTCAATCGGCCGCCAAGCTCGGTCCGACCAGCCAAACCCATCGTTCCTTCCGGCGGTCGCGTCCCTCTGCCCTCGCCAGCGAGTCCGCAAAAGTCGCGGCACTTTCAAAGCATCATTTCGGCCGTGTCTTCCCGGAGGTTCGACTAGTACTCACACCAGAACTAGTCGTGTCAGCCAATTGACGACAATTCCACGGCGTGAATACTTAACGGAGGTCCCAACAAACTGAGCGTCCTCACGTTCTCGCAGTACGTGAGACACGCACGAAGGAGACGAAGATGTTCTGCACATCCTGCGGTGTGAAACTGCCTGATGAAGCGCGATTCTGCTCGTCGTGTGGCTCACGGGTTGCCTCAGCGACATCATCGGGCGTGGAGCAATCAGGCGATCCTAATCAGTCTCCCGCGCCGCCTTCGGTCTCGCCTAACCAAACTACACCGGAAATTCTAGTTGCAGAGGATCTGCCTTGCCCACGTGCCGATCTTGAATTCCGGAAGAAGCTTCTGGAATCGTATCTCAAGTGGCAGACCTCTCAAGAACTATCGAACTGGCTGCAAGTCATTGGCCAGGACTCCAGAGGCAGCGTGGAAGAAAAGAAGACTCGGATTCGTGAGCACACTCAGTACCTGTCGATGTCACCAGAAACGTTTCCAGAACAGACGGTTAATTATCTCCGTCTTCTTAATCGGACCGACATTTTGTCAGACATTTGCGTCGCACTCGGTTTGGATTCCGACGGATCAAAGTCTACCCTCTTCCGTCGTATCTATCGGGAAGTCGGCTATCGTGAAGGATGGTTCACCCCCATCAAGGACCGCTCGGCAATTGATAAGCTGACCGTCCTACAGTTCGTTCGGTGGTATCCGATTATTCGATGGTCAGACTACGAGAGAGACTATTACGACGATTTTGCCGACGAGATGATCGAGGTCTTTGGGGAGGATAATGTACACGAGCAAGTCCCCGTTGCGCACGGAAGCATCCTGAAGATCGACTTTCACATCGGGCATCCGCAGAACGGTGGCGTGGGCGTCGAATTCAAGTTACCCGCAAACAATAACGAACTCCAACGCGCGCTCGGGCAGATTGATCAATATCTCAGTCGCTACGGTTCGAATATCATACTTGTCTTGATCCCCCACCGGCTAAGGTCAACCGAAGGCGTTCTCTTCAAAGAGACGCTTCGACGGAAGGGAATTGAGACGGTGATGAAAACTCCAGACTTTTCGTCAATTGCCGCCCAACGCGCCGCCTAACAGAATCGGCTTGCCTGTACGTAGGGGGCGACACGAGGGGGCGCAGTCCTACGATGCATTTCTGACCCGCTCAATGCAGGAACCTAGGCAACGGAGACGACAAGCTGCTCTTGGACGGTGGATCTTCGCGGCCAGGCCGCCTGCTCTGGGATGGAGTGCGGCCCGAGCGCGGACATTCGAGAATATTCGAAACTGAGCACTGTGGGGAGTAAGTCATGACCATGACGATGGAAGACGTCCAATATGAACTGGCCCTCGAGGCGCTTCACAACGCGGCCGTTATGGAGGAAGCCCGGCTCAACCAGTGCATCTACCTATTCGTAGAGGGTTTGTCCGAGGAGAAAACTTTTCCAGTCTTGCTGAAAAAGGCCGGCGTTGACGTGAAGGATCTTGGAGTACTTGTTGCCAACTACAACGGGAACGGAAACCTGGTACATGCCCTCAGGCTTCTGCAAATAACACTCAGTCATAATCGGCCGATCGTCGTAACACTCGATAATGATCAGATCGGACCAAAGATGATTTCTCGATGCCAGGTTGCCATTCGGAAGAGAGAGTTGGTCCACTTCTTCCGTATTCCGTGCAAAGGAAGAGTGAAATACCCAAATGGACATCGCGGAGGGTCTTTCGAAGAGCTCTTCAGTAAAAGAGATTTCCTAGAGTGTTGTTTCAGTAAGGAGATAATGATTGAACCGCTGCGTGCCCGACAGGAAGAACTTGCCGAGACGTTTGATGGGGGGAGGCCTTGGTATAGTCAGATTAAAGCTTTTTGTGCCAAATATGGAGATATATCTTTTGGGTTCATCCGGGAATTCCGTGGGTCACGGGGTAGAGGTCGAGGCCTCCGCAGTGGAAGTAGATGGCGGTCTTGAAGTGCTCGGGGTTGCGAAAGCCATACGCCCGTTTCTTGATGGTTTGGATCTTG
>JBFLXB010000027.1 GCA_040757335.1 Nitrospirota bacterium
GGACGGGGAGCGCGGCGCAAATCATCTGGGCAGGCACCGGGGTGACGGATACCGGGACCACGGGGACCTTGGCCGCGGGCAACTTCAGCAATGGCCTCGCTACCGTGACGCTGACCGATCAGGTGGCGGAAGGGCCGGTGACCGTGACGGTGACCGATGCGGTCACAGGCACGACCGGCACCACCAATGACGCGGCGCATCCGCCGACCACGAACGTGACGTGGACGGTGGGCGCGGTCTCCGCGACCACGTCCACGGTGACGGCGAGCCCGGGCACGGTGGCGGCCGACGGGGTGGCGACATCGACGATCACGGTGACCTTGCGGGACGCGAATGGGAACCCGGTGAGCGGCAAGGCGGTGAGCCTGGCCTCCTCGCGGGGGGCGACGGACACGCTGGTGCAGCCCGCGGCGGTGACCAATGCGGCGGGGCAGACCACGGGGACCGTGCGCTCCACCACGGCGGGGACCAGTACGCTCACGGCCACGGACACCACGGATAGTGTCACGCTGACGCAGACCGCGGCCGTGACGTTTACCGCGGGGGCGGTGTCGGCCACGGTGTCGACCGTGACGGCGAGTCCGAGCACGGTGGTGGCGGACGGGACGACCACGGCGACGATCACGGTGACGCTGCGCGATGCGAACAACAACCCGGTGGGCGGCAAGACCGTGATCTTGGTCTCCTCGCGGGGCGCGACCGATACGATCGTGCAGCCGGCCACGGTCACGGATGCCAACGGGCAGACCACCGGGACCGTGCGCTCCACCACGACAGGCACCGCAACGATAACCGCGACAGACTCCACCGACGCGATCACGGTGACTCAGACCGCGAGCGTGACGTTTACGGCGGAGGCAGTGTCGGCGAGCGCCTCCACGGTGACAGCGAGCCCGAGCACGGTGACGGCGGACGGGACGACCACGGCGACGATCACGGTGACGTTGCGCGATGCGAACAACAACCCGGTGGCGGGCAAGAGCGTGACCTTGGCGTCGTCGCGGGGCGCGACCGACACGATCGGGCAGCCGGCCACGGTCACGGATGCCAATGGGCAGACCACGGGGACGGTGCGGTCGAGCACGGCGGGAACCAGCACGCTGACGGCGACCGATACCACCGATACCATCACGCTCACGCAGACCGCCGCGGTCACGTTTGCGCCGGGGGCAGTGGCGCACTTCCGGGTCGCGGCCAGTCCGACGAGCCTCTCGGTGAGCACCCCCACCTCGGTGACGATCACCGCGCACGACGGCAATCACAACGTGGTGACGACCTACAGCAATCCCAACGGGCTGACCCTGACCCAGACCGGGACGGGCACCGCGGCACAGATCCTCTGGGGCGGCACCGGGGTGACCGATACCGGGACCACGGGGACCTTGGCCGCGGGCAACTTCAGCAACGGGAGCGCCACGGTCACGCTGACCAACCAGCAGGCCGAAGGCCCGGTGACCATCACGGTGACCGACGCGGTGGCAGGCACGACCGGCAGCACCAATGATGCGGCGCACCCGCCGACGTCGAACGTGACGTGGACCGTGGGGGGCGTGTCCGCGACGACCTCCACGGTGACGGCGAGCCCGAGCACGGTGGAGGCGGACGGGACGACCACGGCGACGATCACGGTGACGTTGCGCGATGCGAACAACAACCCGGTGGCGGGCAAGAGCGTGACCTTGGCCTCCTCGCGGGGTGCGACGGATACGATCGTGCAGCCGGCCACGGTCACGGATGCCAATGGCCAGACCACCGGGACCGTGCGGTCGAGCACGGCGGGGAGCAGCACGCTGACCGCGACCGATACCACGGATACCATCACCATCACGCAGACCGCCGCCGTGACGTTTACGGCCGGGGCGGTCTCGGCGACGGCCTCGAGCGTGGTGGCGGCGCCGGGCACGGTGACGGCGGACGGGGTGGCGACCGCCACCATTACGGTGACGTTGCGCGATGCGAACAACAACCCGGTGGCGGGCAAGAGCGTGAGCTTGGCGTCCTCGCGGGGCGCGACCGACACGATCGGGCAGCCGGCCACGGTCACGGATGCCAATGGGCAGACCACCGGGACCGTGCGGTCGAGCACGGCGGGGACGGCGACGCTGACCGCGACCGATACCACGGATACCATCACCCTGACGCAAACCGCCACGGTGAGCTTTGCCATTGGCGCGGTGTCGGCCACGACCTCGACGGTGACGGCGAGCCCGAGCACGGTGGTGGCGGACGGCACGACCACGGCGACGATCACCGTGACGCTGCGGGATGCGAACAACAACCCGGTGGCGGGCAAGAGCGTGAGCTTGGCGTCGTCGCGGGGCGCGACCGACACGATCGGGCAGCCGGCCGCGGTCACGGATGCCAGCGGCCAGACCACCGGGACCGTGCGGTCGAGCACGGCGGGGACGGCGACGCTGACCGCGACCGATACCACGGATACGATTACCCTCACGCCCACCGCCTCGGTGACGTTTGCGCCGGGGGCAGTGGCCCACTTGCTGGTGCGGGCGGCGCCGACGACCTTGACCGCCGGCAGTGTGACGGCGGTGACGATCACGGCGCACGACAGCAATCACAACGTGGTGACCACGTATAGCAATCCCAACGGGCTGACCCTGACGCAGAACGGGACGGGGAGCGCGGCGCAAATCATCTGGGCAGGCACCGGGGTGACGGATACCGGGACCACGGGGACCTTGGCCGCGGGCAACTTCAGCAATGGCCTCGCTACCGTGACGCTGACCGATCAGGTGGCCGAAGGGCCGGTGACCATCACGGCGACCGACGCGGTGGCAGGCACGACCGGCAGCACCACTGATGCGGCGCATCCGCCGACCACGAACGTGACGTGGACGGCAGGGGGCGTGTCCGCCAGCACCTCCACGGTGACGGCGAGCCCGAGCACGGTGGCGGCGGACGGGACAACCACGGCGACGCTGACCGTGACGTTGCGGGACGGCAATGGCAACCCGGTCAGCGGGAAGACCGTGACATTGGTTTCCTCGCGGGGTGCGACCGACACAATCGTGCAACCCGCAGCCGTGACCAATGCGAGCGGGCAGACCACCGGGACCGTGCGCTCGAGCACGGCGGGGACCGCGACGCTGACCGCGACCGATACCACGGATGGGATCACGCTGACGCAGACCGCCGCCGTGACGTTTACGGCGGGGGCGGTGTCGGCAACCGTCTCGAGCGTGGTGGCGGCGCCGGGCACGGTGACAGCGGACGGGGTGGCGACGGCGACCATCACGGTGACGTTGCGGGATGCGAACAACAACCCGGTGGCGGGCAAGAGCGTGAGCCTGGCGTCGTCCCGGGGCGCGACCGACACGATCACGCAGCCCACGGCGGTGACCGACGCGAGCGGGCAGACCACCGGGACCGTGCGCTCGAGCACGGCGGGGACGGCGACGCTGACCGCGACCGATACCACGGATACCATTACCATCACGCAAACCGCCACCGTGACGTTTACGGTGGGGGCAGTCTCCGCGACGACCTCGACCGTGAGTGCGAGCCCGGCGACGGTCACCGCGGACGGGGTGGCGACCTCGACGATCACGGTGACGCTGCGGGATGCGAACAACAACCCGGTGGCGGGCAAGAGCGTGACCCTCGCGTCGTCCCGGGGCGCGACCGACACGATCGGGCAGCCGGCGACGGTCACGGATGCCAATGGGCAGACCACCGGGACCGTGCGTTCGAGCACGGCAGGCACGAGTACGATGACCGCGATCGATACCAGCGATGCGATCACGCTCACGCAGACCGCGGCCGTGACGTTTACGGCCGGGGCGGTGTCGGCGACCGTTTCGAGCGCGGTGGCGGCGCCGGGCACCGTGACGGCGGACGGAGTGGCGACGTCCACGATCACGGTGACGTTGCGGGACGCCAATGGCAACCCGGTCAGCGGCAAGAGCGTGACCTTGGCCTCCTCGCGGGGCGCGACCGATACGATCACGCAGCCCACGGCGGTGACCGACGCGAGCGGGCAGACCACCGGGACCGTGCGCTCGACCACGGCGGGGACCGCAACGCTGACCGCGACCGATACCACGGATACGATTACCCTCACGCCCACGGCTTCGGTGACGTTTGCGACCGGGGCGGTCTCCGCGACCACTTCCACGGTGACGGCCAGCCCCCCCACGGTGGTGGCGGACGGCACGACCACGGCGACGATTACGGTGACCCTGCGCGATGCCAACAACAACCCAGTGAGCGGGAAGACGGTGACCTTGGCCTCCTCGCGGGGCGCGACGGATACCATTGTGCAGCCCGCGACCGCGACCGACGCGAACGGGCAGACCACGGGGACGGTGCGCTCCACCACAGCGGGGAGCAGCACGCTGACCGCGACCGATACCACCGATACGATCACGCTGACGCAAACCGCGGGCGTGACGTTCACGGTAGGGGCGGTGTCGGCCGCCACGTCCTTGGTGACGGCGAGCCCGAGCACGGTGGTGGCGGACGGGACGACCACGGCGACGATCACCGTGACGCTGCGCGATGCGAACAACAACCCGGTAAGCGGCAAGACCGTGACGCTGGCCTCCTCGCGCGGGGCGACGGACACGGTGGTGCAGCCGGCCACGGCGACCGACGCGAGCGGGCAGACGACCGGGACCGTACGGTCCACCACGACGGGGACGAGCACGCTCACCGCCACGGATACCACCGACTCCATCGTCGTCACCCAGACGGCAACGGTGACGTTCGCGGCAGCGGCTGCGGGCCACTTTGTGGTCAGCGCCAGCCCGACGACGCTGACCGCGGGTTCTCCCACGACCATCACGATTACCGCCCACGACAGCAACCACAACATCGTGACCAGCTACGCCAACCCCAACGGGTTGACCCTCAGCCAGAACGGCACGGGGAGCGCCGCGCAGATTGTCTGGGGTGGGGCAGGGGTGACGGATGGCGGGACCACCGGGACCCTGGCGGCGGGGAACTTCACCAACGGTGTGGCCACCGTGACGCTGGCGGATCAGCGAGCGGAAGGGCCGGTGACGATCACCGTGACGGATCCTGTGACCGGCGCGGCGGGGAACAGCAATGACAACGTGCATCCGCCCACGTCGAACGTGACATGGGCGGCAGGCCCGGTGTCGGCAGCGCTCTCGACCGTCACCGCGAGCCCGACCACGGTGACGGCGGATGGCGTGGCGACTTCGACGATCACGGTCACCCTTCTCGACGCGTACAGCAACCCGGTCGGCGGCAAGGCGGTGACCCTCGCCTCCTCCCGGGGCGCGAGCGATACGATGACGCAGCCGTCGGCGGTTACCGGCTCCAACGGTGTGACGACGGGGACCGTGCGGTCGACCACCGCGGGCGCTAGCGTCATCACGGCGACCGATGCGGCCGACGGGATCGTGGTGACCCAGACCGCGACCGTCAACTTTGTCGCTCCCAATCCGCCGACCGGACTCCTGGCGACGGATCGCCCCGGCGACGCCGGGAACGCCATCGACTTGACCTGGGTCCCGTCGACGAGCTCGACCGCGACGAGTCAGCGGGTGTATCGGAGCCTGGCGAGCGGGGGGCCGTACACGCTCGTCACGAGCTTCACCAATAACACCACGTCGAGTTATACCGATGACAACGGCGGGACGGGCCTGACCAACGGGGTGACGTACTTCTACGTGGTGCGAGCGGCCAACAGCGCGGGGGTTGAGTCTGCCAATTCGAACGTCGCCAGCGCGGTGCCGCTTGGGCCTCGCAAGCTCTCACAGGAGGGGCCGGACCAGCCGGCGACGACGATCACCAGCCCCGATCTGGTGGGACGATCCGGGGTGGTGGTCTTGTGGGAGCTCGAGACCCAGGTCGGTGACCCCAACGCCGCCCGGACCCTGGCCGCGGGCGCGACGTTCACGGTCATCCTCTACCAGCAGCGCACAGGAACCGACGGCACCCTAGTCCCATACGCCGCGGTGTACCGCAACACGCCGACCGCGTCCAACCTCATTTGCAGCGCGACCGGATCAACGCCGCTCACCAGCACGCTGACCGCGTACACGCTGACCTGCCCGGTCGGCGCAGCCGGGCTGACCCTGGTGCCGGCCGATCGCCTGTATCTAGAGGTCGGGGTCCAGATCGGAACCGCGCCCACCACGTCGGCAACCGTGTCGCTCGGCGTGGAAGGGACGCTCGACGGGTTCAATGATTCCAGGATGGTGGTGCCATGGCCGTAGCCGCGGCCGCGCGTCGGTTGACAGGTCCGCCACCCGCCGCTAGGCTTCAATCAACCCCCACATCCCTGTGGGATGTGGGACGGTGGCGACGGGCTGCTGTCGGTGTGGGGCTCGCGGTGATCCTGGGAGGGCTCGTCGGATGTGGGGATAAGAATGGGGGCGGGAACGGGATTGGAAACGGGACGGTGGATGAAAACGGCCCCTCGGAGTCGCCGGTACCGGTCGTGGCGGTCTTCCCCTCTCAGGTCACGGTTGCCAAGGGACAAACCGTCACGTTTGCGGCCACCGTGGACGGCTCGGCGGGCCCGGTGGTGTGGTCGGTTGAGGGCGGAGCCGCTCAGGGGACGGTGGATTCGCTCGGGACGTACACCGCACCGCCGACCGTCTCCGACCAGCCTGTGATCGTTCGAGCGACCAGCGCAAGCGATTCACGGGGGACCGCGACCGCGTCCGTGCGGCTCGTCGTGGGCGGGGCCCTGACGGTGAACCAGAATCAGGCTCTCAGTCCAGCGGGTACGCGGGCCAACACGTTCTCCGGCGGACAACGCAGCGTCGCGGTGTTCGGATCGACGGTGTATCTGGTCTGGAACGATGACCGGGAGGGCCAGGGCAATGAGGACGTGTACCTCGCGGTAAGCCGTGACCGCGGCCAGACCTTCACGGGTCCGGCCCTGCGAGTCAACGACGACAATGGAACCGCCCCCCAGCGGGCTCCCTCGGTGGCGGTCGATGGGATGGGTCGCGCAGTCATCGCGTGGCTCGACGGACGGCATGATCCCACGCCCAATGATGCGGAGTTGTTGTTCGACGTGTACATCGCGACCGTCAACGCCAGCGGCAGCGGGCCGGTCACGGTGGGCGGCAACCAGCGCGTCACCATCGCGGGAACGCCCGAAGAGCGCGATCCGTCGGTCGCGCTGGCACTCGCCCCATCCGGGAATCTCTACCTGGCGTGGGGGGACGGCTCCGGCGGGGACACCGATATCTTGGTGGCGAAGGGTACGCGGAATGCGAGTGGCGGATTCGATATCGCGCAGCCGCCAACCCGTGCCAACGACAACACGTTCTCGGATCAGTCGCGCCCGACAGTGGCCGTCGACGCTGCCGAGAGCCTCCTGGTGGCGTGGAACGATCGCCGATCCGGAGACCAAGATGTGTACTGGCGGCGGGGGCGGTTTCTGCCAGCAGGTGGGGTGGCGTGGACCACATCGCCAGAGGTTCGAGTCAACCTGGGGGTTGACGGCGATCAAACCTCGCCCAGCGTCGCGTGGAGTCAGGACGGCGGCGCTCATATCGCGTGGAGCCAGCAGAAGGGTCTGCTGGGCCGTCGCCGCCTGTTCTTTGCCACGAGCCTGCAGGAGAACCTCGCCGTCGCATCCAACCGCGAAGTGATCGATTCGACGACCGTTGCCGACCAGAACTTCCCCAGCCTGGCGGTCGATGGCGCCGAGGTCACGATTGCCTTCGCCGACAATCGGAAATGCACGGGAGACCCCCAGACTCCCTGCCCGGAAGATCCGAACGGCACCGGGCCCACGGATGTCTACGTCGTGCGGAGCCTCGACGGCGGCGCGACGTTCTTCCCGAGCGTACGGCTCAACAATGATCAGACCTCGAGCCCGCACGGCCGCCCGTCGGTGGCGCTCGATGACGTGGGCCGAGCGTACGCGATCTGGACCGATGACCGGAACGGGTCGTCGCAGGCGTTCATGACGCGGGCGGAGTGACATGTCTCGCGCGGGGTTGACCTGGGTGCGCGAGATGACGCTGCGGAGCAAGCTGGTCGCGGCGTTCGCCACGTGGACCATCTTCGTTCTGCTGCTCACGGCCGGGTACGTGGTGATACGGTTCGGCGCGTTGACCGAAGGGTTGTCCCCTGCGCGGCTGATGCAAAGCCAAGACGTTCTGGGGGCCCTGTTGTGGCTGGCGGGCGCCCTGTCGGTGGCCACCGTGATCTTTTCGGTGGTGGTCGCCCGCTATATTCTGCACCCCGTGGCCGCGCTGGCGCGGGCGGTCCGGGAGACCAAACCGGGCGCGGCGCACATCCCCTTGCCCCCGGTGGTGACCCGCGACCGCGACTTGTGGGAGCTGACGCAGGCGTTCGACCAGATGGCCTACGCGCTCGGCGAACGCGATGCCGCGCTTCAACAGACGCTGAGGGAACGCGAGCGACAACTCAATGAACTGGGCATGATCTCCCGGTTCGTGGAAGGGTGCGCCCAATTCCAGGACGGGGATGAGCTGTACCGGCACCTCACGACGCATATCGCCCAGGCGGTGAACGCCGAGGTCTGTTTCATCTTGCGGTATGAGAAGAACTCAAACGAGATGGTCGCGCAGATCCCAGGTTTCGGCCTTGGCGACGAGCAACTCATCGCGATCAAGTACCAGGTGACGCCGGAGATCCGGTCGGCGTGGGACTTCAAAACCCAAGGCGCCCTGTTGTGCAACGATCCTCAGTCGGACCAGCGGATCGTCCGCGAACTCATCCGCCCGCTAGGATTTTACAACCTCATCGTGGTGCCGTTCTATTTCCAGCAACGCGTCACTGGGCTCATCGTGGTGGCGAACAAGCCGCGGTGGCTGACGCATGAAGACGCGAGGTTGCTGTCGGTGTTCGCCAATCATACGTCGATCGCCGTGGCCAACCAGAGTTATTATCAAGAAATCCAACAACTCGCGGTGCGGGACGGTCTCACCGGTTTGTACAACTACCGGCATTTCCGACAGCAGATCGAGCGGATCGTGCAACAGGCGCGTCGCTACGGCTCGCCCCTGTCGATGTTGATGATCGATCTGGACAACTTCAAGACGTACAACGACTCGTACGGCCATCTCAGGGGCGATATGATCTTGAGGGAGGTCGCCGCGTTGTTGCTGGCGCACACGCGCGCCTCGGATTTGGTGGCCCGCTACGGCGGCGAAGAATTCGCGGTGCTCTTACCTGAGACGGGTGAAGAACAGGCGCACAGCGTGGGAGAGAAGATCCGGCAGGTCGTTGAGGAGCACCCGTTCGCGCTGGCCGCCGGCGAGTTGCCGAAATCCCTGACCATCAGCGTGGGGGTGGCCTCATCCAGCGCAGAGCCGTCCGCCGACGCGCTCATCCAGAAAGCCGACATCGCCCTCTACCGCGCCAAAGAATCCGGGAAGAATCGGGTGGTCATCTCCAAGGCCGCGTAACCAGAGCTGAGTCGGTTCCACCCACTGCGGCGTTGCCTTGCCGCCCGTCACGCGGCGGTGATATACTACGGCTCCTTTTCCGTAGGAACCGATGCCGACGTCGTCGCAGACCGTGTTGTTGTTGAGCGGAGGGCTCGACTCCGCCGTGACGTTGGGGATGCTCCACGCCGAAGGGCGAACGGTGCATGCCCTCACCGTGGAGTACGGGCAACGGCACGCCGTTGAATTGGCGCGCGCGCGAGCTCTAGCCTCGCACTACGGCGTGGCCCACCGGACCGTCACCGTGGACTTACGGGCGCTGGGGGGATCCGCGTTGACCGACGAGATCGACGTGCCCAAGGATCGCCAGCCCGGCGCCGGCGGCATTCCGGCGACTTACGTTCCGGCTCGCAATACCATCCTGTTGTCGTTGGCGTTGGCCTGGGCTGAGGTGGTGAACGCAGGGGCGATCGCCATCGGGGTCAACGCCGTGGACTACTCGGGTTATCCCGACTGTCGCCCCGAGTACCTCACGGCGTTTCGGCAGCTGACGCGCCTTGCCACGCGGATGGGCGTCGAGACCGGCTCGGGCGTGGACGTGATCGCACCGTTGAGCGGACTCAATAAGGCGGAAATCATCAGACGAGGCGTGGCGCTGGGAGTGCCGTTGGCCCTCACACATAGCTGCTATGACCCGGTCGGTGATTTGGCCTGCGGCCGCTGCGACAGTTGCCGGATACGGCGCAACGGGTTTGAGGCCGCCGGAGTTCCGGATCCCACGCGGTACGCGGCGTCCCAGGCTGCGGTCGGTCTGTGAACAACCCCAAACGATCGATAGTCGGCAAGCGACCGCCAGGTGGGTCCGCGGTCAGCAGCAATGGCGAGCGTGGACCAGCCGAAAACAACGGTGAGCGCGAAGACTCGCGGCAGATCGAGGACCTGGTCTTCCGACTCCTGGCCCTTCTGGGGGAGGACCCGAGGCGGGAGGGGTTGGTGAACACCCCGGCTCGGGTGGAACGGGCTCTCAGATACTTCACGTCGGGATACCATCAAGACGTCGACGACGTGCTCAACGGCGCGCTCTTTCCTATCGAATACAACGAGATGGTCATCGTCCGCGACATCGATTTCTACTCGTTGTGCGAGCACCACCTGTTGCCGTTCTTCGGAAAGTGCCACGTCGCGTATTTGCCCAATAAGAAGATCATCGGCTTGTCCAAGCTGCCCCGACTGGTGGAGATGTTCAGTCGCCGTCTTCAAGTGCAGGAGCGGTTGACGCAACAAATCGCCGACACGATCCAGGATCGCATCGATCCATTCGGGGTCGCGGTCGTGATCGAAGGACAGCACCTCTGTACCATGATGCGGGGCGTTGAGAAACAGAACGCCCTGGCGGTGACCAGCGCGATGCTGGGCACCTTCAAGGCCGACTACAAAGCGCGGGCCGAGTTTCTCAACCTGATTCACCGCCGGCCGTCGTGACGGACCGGTTGATCGTGTCGGGTCTCGCGCTGTTCACGCATTGCGGAGTCACACCCGAAGAGCGCGCGGTGGGACAGCGCATCGTCGTGGACGTCGACATGACCGTTGAGCTCGGGGAGGCGGCTCGTCGAGGCGGTCTTGAGGCCACCGTGGACTACGCCGACCTCTGTCGGCAGGTCATCGAGGTCGGGGAGAAGGCACGGCATACCTTGTTGGAGTCCCTGGCCATAGACGTCGCCGAGGCGGTGCTCTCGAGGCCTCGAGTCCGTGAGGTGCGCGTCCGAATCATCAAACCCACCCCGCCCATCGTGCCCGCGGTCGAGGCGTTCATCGTCGAGTTGGTCCGCAGCCGGACGCGGGGAGCGGCGTAAAGGACGTTCGATGTCGTTTTGGGGAATGGAAGGAAAGCTCCGGATGCCGAAACCGGGCGAGGCGTTGCCCGGGAGGGCGGAGGCGATGCGGGTCCCGCAGAAACACTTCGTACACGGGCGGCCGCTCCAGCCGCCGTTTGCGGACGGTCTTGAAATGGCAATGTTCGGTATGGGCTGCTTCTGGGGGGCGGAGCGAAGGTTCTGGCAACTTCACGGCGTCCACACGACGGCGGTAGGGTATGCGGGCGGGTTGACGCCCAATCCCACCTACGAAGAAGTGTGTACGGGGTTGACCGGCCACAACGAGGTCGTCCGCGTGGTCTTTGATCCCGCCGTGGTCAGTTACGAGCACCTGCTCAAGGTCTTCTGGGAATCCCACGATCCGACGCAAGGCATGCGCCAGGGCAACGATGTGGGTACTCAGTACCGATCGGGTATCTACTGCTATGGGGCCATTCAACAGGCCGCGGCGCTGGCGTCGCGGGACACCTATCAGGAGGCGCTGCGGGCGGCGGGTCACGGACGGATCACCACCGAAATCGTGGACGCCCCTCCCTTCTACTACGCCGAGGCCTATCATCAACAGTACCTGGCCAAGAACCCCGGAGGGTACTGCGGACTGGGCGGCACCGGAGTATCGTGTCCGGTCGGCCTGGTTGCGGGCTGAACGCGTTCGCTCACCGCGCGCGTGGCGAACGCGCGTTCTTGACGGCATTTCGATCCATCCTTTATTCTGACTCCCATGCGAAGTCTCCCTGTCGGGGTCGGTGACGTGAGCGGGCCGCTGGCGCGGGAGTCCGCCCAAAGGCGCATGCCGTGAGTCAGCCGACCCCGCACGCCGTGGTCGACGTCAGGCGCCAGCAGTGTCCGTATCCGCTGCTCATGATCAAAAAGGCGCTCGACGGGCTGCGCGAAGGCGACGTGTTGGAGGCGCAGACCGACCATCTGCCGACCGCTCGCGAGACCACCCCGCGGTTCTGTCGCGACATGGGCTACGGCCTTCACGTCATTGAGGAACCCGGGTTGTGGCGACTCATCATCACCAAAGGCAATGAAGCTCCCAAGCCCGTGAGCCTCACGCTCGAAGGGGTTGGAAAGTCCTACCCGTCGAGCGGTGGCCGGGTGACCGCTCTGGAAGGCATCAATCTCCAGATCCCGGAGGGTGAATTTTTCTGCATCGTCGGGCCGTCGGGATGCGGGAAGTCCACGCTGTTGAACCTGATTGCGGGGCTGGAGTTTCCCGATCGCGGGGCGGTGAAGATCAAGGGACACGCGGTGACGGGCGCGGGCGCGGACCGTGTGGTGATCTTCCAGGAGGGCGCGTTGTTCCCGTGGTTGACGGTCCGACAGAACGTGGAGTTCGGACTGAAGATCAATGGGGTAGAATCCCAGGTCCGTCGAGACCTCGCGATGGATTACCTCAAAATGGTGCATCTGCCCCGCTTCGCGGACTCGCTGGTGCACGAACTCTCCGGCGGGATGCGACAACGCGTGGCCATCGCGCGCGCTCTCGCGATGGATCCCGACATCTTGCTGATGGATGAGCCGTTCGCCGCGCTCGACGCGCAAACGCGCGACCTGCTCCACGTCGAACTGCAGGAGATCTGGACCGCGACCAACAAGACGATCCTGTTCATCACCCACAACGTGCGGGAAGCGGTGTGTCTGGCCAGCCGTATCGCCGTGATGACGTACCGTCCGGGTCGCATCAAAGAGACCTTCACGCTGACCCACCACCGCCCCCGACATCTGGAGGACCCCGGTCTGATCGATATGTCGGCGCTGATTCTCAAAACCCTCCGCGCCGAGGTTGACAAAGCGGTCAAAGCCGAGCTCGGCGATGCATAATGCCCGCAACGCCGCGATCCGCGTCGGCTTCTTCGCGCTGTTGCTGGGACTGTGGGAGGCGGTAGTCTGGATCGAGATCTGGCCCGACTACCTGTTCCCTGGTCCGATCCAAGTGTTCGAGGCGCTGCGACTCGGCGTCGAGGACCTGACCTTCCTGTACGCGATTGCGACGAGTCTCCGCCGGTTTGTCATCGGATTCAGCGTGGCGCTGGCCATCGGCATCGGATTGGGGCTCGCGATCGGGAGTTTGCGCCTCGTGCGCGAAACCCTGGGACCCCTGCTCATCGGACTCCAGAGTCTGCCGAACATCGCGTGGCTCCCGATGGGATTGCTGTGGTTCGGACTCAACGACGGGGCGATCCTGTTCGTGATCGTCATGGGGGTCATCAACTCGGTGGCCATGTCCACGGCCGACGGTATCCGCAACGTGCCGCCCATCTACCGCCGCGCCGCGCGCACCATGGGCGCCCAAGGCGTCACCCTCTACCTGAACGTCGTGCTGCCCGCCGCGCTGCCGTCGATCATGACCGGGGTCAAGCTCGGTTGGACGTTCGGCTGGCACGCGTTGATCGCGGGTGAGATGTTGTTCGTGAGCCTGGGCCTGGGGCACCTGCTCGTGATGGGCCGCGAGTTGTCGGACATGGCGCAGGTGATGGCCGTCATGTTGGTCATCATTGCGATCGGTCTGGCCATGGAACGGTTGGTCTTCTCGCCGTTGGAGCATCGCGTCCGCCGTCGCTGGGGACTGGAGAGGGCGTAGGCCCATCGTCTGCATCAAGGGGCGACGTCGCGTTGACGCGTCGAAGCGGTCCTGCTATATACCAGGTCGGAACCTCGTAAAATCGGAGGACCCGTGGCTGTTGCGCGAAGGTTCTGGCTGATGAAATCGGAGCCGGACGTGTTTTCAATCGACGACCTTCGTCGCGCGCCGAACCAAACCACGTATTGGGACGGCGTCCGAAACTACCAGGCCCGCAACCTGCTTCGGGACGAGATCCGGCGCGGCGACGGCGTCTTGTTCTACCACAGCAGCGTGGAGCCTCCCGGGATCGCGGGCGAAGCCGTCGTAGCTCGCGAGGGGTACCCCGATCCTACCGCGTTCGACCCGAGCGATCCGCACTACGATCCCAAGAGTGATCCGCAACGCCCGACGTGGTTCGTGGTCGACGTACGGTTCGTCCGCGCGTGCCGGACGCTGATTCCGCTCGATCGCCTGAGAGCGATTCCCGCGCTGCGAAACATGCTGGTGGTACGGCGAGGGATACGGTTGTCGGTCCAGCCGGTCACGCCGCCCGAGTGGGACGTGATTGTGGCGCTTCCCGAGTGGGGATGACGTGAGCGAGCGAAAAACATCGTGGTTCGCACGATGGGGTTTCGTCATGGTGGTGGCGGGCGCTGCGGCCGCGGTCCTTGCCGGATGGGGCACCCGAGCCGACCTGTGGTCGTTCAGGGTCGGCTTTCTGCTCCTGCAGGGAGCGGTGATCGGGGCTGCGGCGGGAGGGTTGCTCGGTCTGATCGGTGTGTGGCGAACCCGCGGCGGTAAAAAACGAGGGAGATGGCGGGCGGTGCTGGGGGTGCTGCTCGCAGTCGTTGTCGCGGGGATCCCCGCGATGTACATGCGGAAGGCCAGCACCCTGCCCGCGATTCACGACATCACGACCGATCCGGAGAATCCCCCCGCGTTCTCGGCGGTCGCGCCGTTGCGGCGGGGCGCGCCCAACCCGGTGGAGTACGGCGGCCCCGCGGTGGCCGAGCAGCAGCGCCGCGCGTACGCCGACATCCAGCCCCTGAGGCTGGAGACTCCCCCGGCGCGCGCGTGCGACCGCGCGCTGGAAGCGGCTCGGGAGATGGGATGGGAGATCGTGGACGCGAACCCCGCGCAGGGCCGAATCGAAGCCACCGCGACGACGTTCTGGTTCGGGTTCAAGGACGACGTGGTCGTCCTCGTGTCCCCCACGGAAACCGGCAGCCGGATCGACGTCCGGTCGCTCTCGCGCGTGGGCCGCAGCGACGTCGGCACCAACGCCGCTCGGATACGAGCGTATCTTACGAAACTGTCCTAATCCGTCAGGCCTGTGGCGGCAGTAATCGAGCCGACTTCAGACGGACGATTTTCAATCCGGCGATCCGGTCGCGCGCTTCTTCAGTCGATCCAACACGGTCAGCGCTTCCAGCGGCGTGAGATTGAGCACGTCGAGTTCGACGATCTCTTCGACCACCGGATGCGTCGGCGCGGTGAACAGGTCGGGTTGAGGGGGCGTTTCGCGCGCGGGCCCCGGTGGACGGGCCCCGCGTTGTTCTAGTTCGTGTAGGAGTTCGCGGGCCCGGCGGACCACGGCGTCGGGCAAGCCGGCCAGACGCGCCACCTGGATGCCGTAGCTGCGATCGGCGCCGCCTTCTACGATTTTCCGCATGAACACGATTTCGTCGTTCCACTCCCGGACCGCGGCTTTGTAGTTTTTCAGCCCGGGCAACGACTCCGCGAGCGCGGTCAACTCGTGGTAGTGCGTGGCGAACAGGGTCCGCGCTCCGATCCGGGTGTGCACGTCTTCCGCTACCGCCCACGCGATACTGATCCCGTCGAACGTGCTGGTCCCTCGACCGATCTCATCGAGCAGGATCAGGCTGCGGGGAGTGGCCCGCGCCAGGATCGACGCGGTTTCGCTCATCTCCACCATGAACGTGCTGCGTCCGCTCGCGATATCGTCGTGCGCGCCCACGCGCGCGAACAGACGGTCAGCGAGTCCCACGGTAGCGGCTTCCGCGGGCACGAACGACCCCATCTGCGCCATGATCACGATCAGCGCCACCTGCCGCATGTAGGTGGATTTTCCCGCCATGTTCGGGCCGGTGAGCAGGATCAGCCGGGTCGCGGCGCCGTCCATTTCGGCGTCGTTGGGCACAAATCGTTGCGCGGGCAGCAGGCGTTCGACCACCGGGTGCCGCCCGGCTCGAATGTTCAGCACGGGTTCGTCCACGACCACGGGCCGGACCCATCGGTGGCGATGCGCTCCCTCCGCGAGTGCCGCGGTCACGTCGATCTCGGCGATCCGAAGCGCGTGAGTCCGGAGCCGGGTGGTGTGTCTCACCACGGCCCCGCGCAGGTCATCGAATAGCTGGGCTTCGAGCGCCCGGATTTTTTCGTCCGCAGTCATGACTTTGGATTCGATCTCGGCCAGTTCGGGCGTGACGTAGCGCTCCGCGTTCACCAGGGTTTGACGGCGCTGGTAGTCGGCCGGGACCCGGCCGGCATTGGCCTTGGTGACTTCGATGTAATACCCGAACACCTGATTGTGTCTGATCTTCAGCGAGTCGATGCCGGTACGGGCGCGTTCGCGCGCTTCGAGTTCGGCGAGCCCTCCCGCGCCGTTTCGGCGCAGCGCGCGGAGCGCATCCAACTCGGCGTGGTACCCGTCGCGGATGACGCCGCCGTCGCGCACGGTGGGAGGCGGAGACGGCGCGACGGCCGCGGCCAGTTGATCGGTCACGGATCCAAAGTCTTCCCATCGATCGGCCAATGCCGACAGGCCGGGGTCCGGACTCGCGGTCAACGCTTTGGCCGCCAAGGACGCGGCTTCGAGCGACCGGCCGAGCTGGGCCAAATCCCTGGGCGAGCAGGAGCCGATTGCGGCCCGCGCGAGCGCGCGGTCGATGTCTCCGATCTCGCGGAGATGAGTGCGAACCGCGGCGCGCGTCGAGGGATCGGCGACGAACGCCGCCACCGCATCCAGGCGGCTGTTGATGACGGCGCGGGAGCACAGGGGGCGCACGAGCCGCTCGCGAAGCAGCCGCGAGCCCATTGGGGTCAGCGTCTCGTCGAGCGTCTTGAGCAGCGAGCCGTTGGCGGACCCGTCTGCGCCGCGGATCAGTTCGAGGGTCCGCTGGGCCGCTTCGTCGATGTCGAGAAAGTCTCCGAACGCCGCGCGGGTGGGCGGGGACAACGCGGCGGTCCGGCCCTTGAGCGCGTGCCGCACGTAGCGGAGCAGCGCACCCGCCGCGCGGCGTTCGATGGGGCGAAGCGACTCCCACGCTTCGGAGGAAGAAAATTGTTCGCGCAGCGCCTGCTCGGCGTGATGGAGGTCGAACGCCTCGGGTCCACACGCCTGGTAGACCGCGTCGTGTCGCGGGGGCCACGTCCATCCGGGCCCCACCAGCACTTCCCGCGGATCGGTGCGCGCCAGTTCGTCGGCGAGCAGCGCCGCGCATTCGCTCCCGCGCGCGGCGATCACGTGGAAGGCCCCGGTCGAGAGATCGGCGCGCGCCAAGGACGCCTCATCCCCGTCTTGGATCACCGCGGCCAAATACGCGTGGTCGGCTCCCGACAACAACGCGTCGTCCAGCACCGTGCCGGGGGTGAGCACGCGCACCACGTCGCGACGCACCAACGCGCCGGGCGTGGGTTCCTCCATCTGCTCGGCCAGCGCCACGGTCCTGCCCGCGGCGAGCAGTTTGGCGACGTAGCCGGGCGCGGCGTGATACGGCACGCCGCACAGCGGGACCGCATTGTCCTTATTTTTGTCGCGGGTGGTCAGGGCGATCTGCAGGATCGGCGCGGCGACGGCCGCGTCGTCTCCGAACAGCTCGTAGAAGTCGCCCACGCGAAACAACAGCAGCGCGCCGGGGTGCTCGGCTTTGAGCGCCTCGTACTGGCGCATCAACGGGGTCAAATCGGCCATGGACTATGAGCCCGTCCAAATGTCCGGAGGGGGTATATTCCCTGTTGAAGGGGCGCTTCCTGGCTGGGGGGGCGCCGCGACCACTTGCGCTTCCAGAGACTCGATCTGTTTTCGCTGACGCCGCGCCAGGAGTGATGCGTGTACCCATGCCGGCACCAGCCACAAGGCCGTGATGACCGCGCCCGCCGTGAAGCACACGAGGATGAGGAGTCCAAGCGAGAACGGAGGCGTCCGGAACCCGAAGAGCATTTGCAGCATCACCAGGTCGGCGCGGTTTTCGCTGGCCACCACCAGCACCGCGGCCGTCAGGACCACGATCAGCCCCCAACGGATCACGGTCGTTTCCCTTGGAAATAGGGGAGCAACCGGTCATATGTGGCGACCAGGTGTTCCGGGATCACGCGGACTTCCGCAAACAGCGTCATGTAGTTCGTATCGCCGCTCCAGCGCGGCACGATGTGAAAGTGCAGGTGGGTCTCGATACCGGCGCCCGCCGCCCTTCCGAGGTTCAATCCCACGTTGAATCCTTCCGGGGAGAGCGCGGCGCGCAGGCGTTCCAAGGCGCGACCGAGCGTGGCGGTGAGGTCGAGCGCCGCCGCGTCATCCAGCGCGAACAGGCGATCGACGTGCGCGTACGGCGAAACCATCAGGTGGCCGTTCGAGTACGGGTAGAGGTTCATCATCACAAAGCTGTGTGCGGTGCGCTCGAGGATGAAGTTCTCCCGGTCTTGTGACGCCGAAGGTTTTGCGCACAGGATGCACGGCCCGGACTTGTCGCTCGTGATGTACTCCATTCGCCACGGGGCCCAGAGCGGTCGCACCGGCGAGACCTCCTCTAACGGCGTCCGGGTGCGGACGAGGGAAGGCCGAGCTGCGCCATGACCAACCTGACGTCCGCCCACACCGTCTTCTTGTCCCCGGGGTTGCGCAACAGGTAGGCGGGATGGAAGGTCGGCATCAGCGGGATCCCCTGGTAGGCGTGCCACCGACCGCGCAGGCGCGAAATGGGTTCTTTGGTCCTCAGCAGCGTCTGTGAGGCGAACGTGCCGAGCGCGCAGATGACCCTGGGACGGATGATGTCCAATTGCGCGATCAGAAACGGCTCGCACGACGCGATCTCGTCGGGCTGAGGGTTGCGGTTGCCGGGAGGGCGGCACTTGATGATATTGGCGATGTACACGTTGTCTCGCCGCAACCCCATCGCTTCGATGATCTTGGTCAAGAGTTGACCGGCCGCGCCGACGAACGGGATGCCTTGGGCGTCTTCCTCCGCTCCCGGGGCCTCCCCCACGAAGACCAGTTCGGCCCGGGGGTTGCCGACGCCGAACACGAGGTGCGTCCGGCCCGGCGCCAGCTTGCACCGACGGCAATCGCCGATCGTCTCGCGGCGCAGCCGCTCCAAATCCACAGCGGGATCACGTTCCACACCGGGAGCGGCGCTTCGCGACGGCGCAGGGACGTCCCGCACGCCCACCTCGCGCGCGTACGCGAGGTGGAGCTTCGCCTGGCGCACGATGTCGCCGAAGGGCCGGGAGTCTCGAACGGGATGGTCAGCCGCCATGAACGGCGCGAACCGCGGCGAGCGCGCGTTCGTGGCGCGGGCCCCGAGCGGTCCACGAAAGGATCCGGTCCCCAGCGCCCTGGGCCGCGGTGAACACGATGTCCAGCCGGTCGGCGGGCAAGGCATCCGGCAGGCGATCGGCCCACTCGATGGCAATCACGGCCTGCTCGGGCGCGTCCAGGACGCCGAGCCAATCGATCTCGTCGGCGTCGTGCAGTCGGTAAAAGTCCAAATGGAGCAACGCGAACCGCCCGACGTGATCGTGTCGGATGGCGAAGGTCGGGCTGGACACGCGCCGCGGCTCCACGCCCAATCCCTCGGCGAGCCCCTGCACGAAACGCGTCTTGCCGGCGCCGAGTTCGCCGATCAACGCCAGCACTTCACCTCCGGTCGCACGGGTGCCCAACGTCCGGCCCAACTCCCGCGTGTCGTCCTCCGAGGCCGACACGCAGCGCCACGCGGTGCCCGGTCCCATCACAGCCGCCATAGTCACGCGGGGGCTTCCATCTCCGCCGCGATCTTCCCGAGCGCGCGGAAGTGTTTGAGGGCCGCGTCCGGATCGGTATCCGAGAGGTTCTCGAACGGCTTGCCCGCGACCAGCAGATCCGGGCCGAACACGAGGCTGGGAAACGTGTCCAGGCCGTCCAGATGCTCGCGCAGGTTGCCTTGCGTGAACAGGCGGTTCGCGCGTTCGGGGTCGGTGGAGCGCACTTCGAACCGACCGTCAACGCCGGGAACCACGTCGCCCACCTCGCGGGAGAGCTTGGTGGGATCGTTCAGCGGCTTATAGTATTTCTGTTTGGACAGGAACAACGCGGTCGCGGCTTTGACCGACAGCGTGTAGACGAGATAGATGATGCTGGCCTTTTCCCCTTTGGCGAGATGGAACGAGACCGAGGCGTTCCGTCCGTCATAGCGACCGTCCACTCGCGGGAACGAGAAGAGCGTGGGCTGGGAAACCTGCCCGCCGATCCGTTCGGAGAGCCGACGAAAGTCGGTGACGATGCGTCGTTTCCCGACGATGGAATGGATGATCATGGCCGCGCCGAGCGCGGCAAGCAAGATCGCGAACGCGAGGGTGATTCCGAAAAGAGTCATTCGTCACTCCTGGTGCTGGATGGTGGACGTTTGAACAGCCGTTGCCCCGAGGTCGCCGGCGGCGGAACCAGATGATTCAGAACGGACGGAATACGGTCGATCAAATCTCCGGCCATCATGCCGCGCTCTCCGCGCTCCCCGGCCACCGCGTCGCCGGCCGCCCCGTGGAGATACACCCCGAGCCGCGCGGCATCCGCCGGCGCCAGGCCCTGAGCGAGCAGCGCCGCGATCATCCCGGTCAGCACGTCGCCGGTTCCGGCCGTGGCCATCCCGGAGTTGCCGGTGGGGTTGAGCGTGACGCGCCCGTCCGGACTCGCTACCACGGTTCGCGCGCCTTTGAGCACCAACACGACTTGGTGCGCCTTGGCGAATTCCATGGCCAGGTCGATCCTTCGGCGTTGCACCTCGCGCGCGCCCAGGCGGGTCAGTCGTCCCATTTCCCCGGGGTGTGGGGTCAGGACCATGGGCGCGTGCGGGCGTTTCAGGGGATCCAGATGATCGGCGAGCGCGTTGAGCCCATCGGCGTCGATGACCATCGGTATCGACAGGCGCGCCACCAACTCGCGGATCGTGGCTTGCGTCTCGGGATGGGTGGAAAGCCCCGGTCCGATCGCAGCGACCGTGGCATTCTTCGGCGCGGTGAGCAAGAGGTCGAGGCTGCGCGCCGAGAGCGCGTGTTCCGGGGTCTCGGGCAGAGGAAGGGTCATGATTTCCGCGGGCTTCTCCTCCCCGGAGCGCAGGACGCTTTCCGGGCAGGCGAGCGTGGTCAACCCCGCGCCGGTGCGCAGCGCGGCTCGGGACGTGAGAATCGCGGCGCCGCTCTTGCCGACCGACCCCGCCACCACCAGGACGTGACCGAACGTGCCCTTGTGCCCCTCGCGCGGGCGGGTGGGAACCACGGCCGCGGCGTCTTCTTTGGTGAAGACCGACAGCGGGAGTGCGGCGCGTTCGATGGCTCGGCGCGGGATGCCGATGTCCACCACCCGCAGCTCGCCGGTGTGATCGGATCCTGGCGGCAAGAAATGCCCGCGCTTGGGCAGAGCGAACGTCACGGTGAGCGCAGCGCGCACCGCGGTGCCGAGCGGTTCCCCGGTGTCGGCGCTGATTCCGGAGGGGATGTCCACCGCGGTCACGGGTTTGCCGGACGAGTTGAGATCCGCGATCAGGTCGGCGGCGAGACCGGTGATGGGCGCGGACAGCCCGGTCCCGACTAGGGCGTCGATGATCAGGTCGGCCTCCTGCAACGCGGCGCGAAACCGGTCCCGATCGTATCCCGAGGGATCGAACATGAGTCCGCCGATTGCGCGGACGATCTGGCTCTGGACTCGTGCTTCACCGCGACTGGCGTCAAAAGGAAAGGTCAAGAACACGCGGACGTGCGCCCCGCGTTGGATGAGATGCCTGGCCGCGACCAGGCCGTCGCCCCCGTTGTGGCCCTTGCCGGCCAGCACCACGACCGAGCGCCCCGCCGGGTCCCCAAAGCGCCGCTCCAGCTCGCGCACGACCCCCATGCCGGCTTGCTCCATGAGGATCGTGACCGGGATGCCGTACGTGCTCTGGGCGTCGGCGTCGAGCCGGCGCATTTCCTCTGCGGTGACGATATGCATGTTCAGGCGTGTTCCGCCGCCGGTGAGCTGCGACTCAAGATCACGTGGGCCGCGGCATAATCGCCGTCGTGGGTCAGGCTGACCAATGCATTGTCCGCGCCCAGAGACGCCATGCGCGCCGCGGCGCGGCCTGACACGCGCAACTGGGGCTGGCCCGAGGGCGCGTTCACGATCTCCACCTCGCGCCAGGACGCGCCGACCCACCCGAGGCCCAGGGCTTTCATCGCGGCTTCTTTGGCCGCGAACCGCGCCGCCACGTGCGGCGCGGGATCGCGGCGAGCGCGGCAGTAGGCCGTCTCCTGCGGACTGAGCACGCGCTGGAAGAAACGATCCGCCCACCGTCCGAGGATGCCCCGCACCCGAGAAATGCGAACCAGATCAATGCCGACGCCGATGACCGCTGAGTTCATCGGCGAGGATTATGGCAGCGTAACGACGATCAAATCAAGTTAACCGTAAATGCGGATCAGAACGTAACTTGAAGTTGTGCCACCGCCAGATTGTCTACGCCGGGGTGGGCGTCGTCGGAGCGAAATTCGTAGTTTGCGGACAGCGCGGTGTGGTCGGCGAGGGCGTAGGTCACACCAAGAGTGGTGCGGGTGATGGCGTCAGAGGCTGCGGATCGGTCGGGGTCCCAGCGCTCGACGCGGGCGGCGGGGGTCCAGCGGTCCGCGATCGTATATGCGGCGAGAAGGTACCAGCCGCGGTGACCGATCGAGCCGTCGTCGCCGGAGATCAGCTCGCCGCGGATGAGCAGGGCTTTGAGCGGGTTAGGGTTGAACTCAATGTCCCACCCGGCGCGGTTGCGCGTCTGATCAACCAGCGAAACGTCCTGCTGCTTGCCGCGGTACCACGACGCACCGAGTTGAAACCCGGCCAGGCGCAAACCGATACGGCCCACGACATCCTTTGCGCTGTTCGTGTCGTCCTCGTTCAGTCCGTTGCCGTTGATGACAGCGAGGGCATACGCCAGGTTGAGCGGTCCGCTGATCGGTTCGCCGTAGAGTTCGACGCCCTGGTCCCACTCCTGGAGGAAGCCGGGGATTTCGTCGGGCTGCTCGCTGAGGAACGTGGCCACCATCCGGTTCACAAAGGGCAAGGCGTAGGACGGGAGTTGCGTCTCGATCCCGAACGGGATGCGGAACTGCCCGACGCGCAGAGTGAACATGGGCGTTGAGCCGAGGTCGATCAGCGCGTCCCGAATGATCGGTGATGACTCAGCCGCCAGGTCGGCGACCACCAGATAGCGGACCATCGGGGCGACGCGGCCCGAAGCTGATAACTCGGCGCGCCGAAGCAGCGCCCCGCTGGATCCGGTGGCGGTTCCCGAGCCGATGGGTGTTCCGTCCATGAGCTGGGTGCCTTCGTCGCGAAAGGCCTGGATCTGAAGTGCGCGCAGATGAACTTCGATCATCCCGCTCGTGATGGGGGATGCGTTGTCGGGATAGGGAGAAAACGAGGTGGCGAGGAGTGATCCGGGGGCGCCCAGGATCAGGAGCCCGAGTAACGCGGCGGCGACCCGCCGAATCATCGGATACTTACGGGGTTTTCTTGGCTTGGAGCTTGCGGAGGCGTTTGCGCGATTCCTTTTCCTTGCGTTTACGTTTCACGCTCGGCTTTTCGTAGTACTCGCGCTTCTTCATTTCCTTGAGCAGGCCCTCTTTGATGAGTTTCTTCTTGAGGACCCGAAGGGCCTTATCGACCTGATTATCGCTGACAACGATTTTCATGACGCAGAATCACATCTCCCGCCGGTGGCTCAAAACGCCCACAACGATAACGGCGCACAGTACCGGAAGCTCCCTTGAGATGTCAAGGATTTTCTTTGGTATTTTCTTTGATACGCGCCAGTATGGGGGTGTCTAGCCCCAAAGGGTAAGTGCGATGCTGGCAAAACCGGATTGCCCGCCGAAATTGGTCGAGGACCGTGGTCTCGGTCCCACCAAGCCAGGAGACGTATTTAAACACGTCCGGGTATCAATCGTATCCGTACCCGATTGACTCCAAAGAGGAATCGGAATATATCTTGAATCTTCTGGGGCTAGAAAGATTGCGGGGTGAATTCGGGAATGGCGATCGTTGTCCCATCGCTATCAATTTCCCGGGTTTCCGTGATAAATTTCTCCGTAGATAGGGGTGATTGCGATGCAGATACGACTGACGGCTGTATTTAGAACTGTTCCGGAAGGGTATATCGGGTTTGTGGAAGAGCTGCCCGGGGCTAACACGCAGGGCGCCACCCTCGAAGAAGCACGGGCCAACTTGCAGGAAGCGGTGGCGTTAGTCTTGGAAGCCAATCGGACACTTGCTGAAGAATCCCTGCGGGGTCAAGATGTGATCCGCGAGCCGCTGTCCATCACCGCTGCGTGAAACGGCGTGACCTTATCCGCCATTTGGAAGTGCACGGTTGTGTGCTGTTGCGTGAAGGCGGTAGCCACAGCGTCTATGTGAACCGGGCCGCGCAAAAGACCTCGACGGTTCCTCGCCATCGCGAGATCAACGACTTTCTGGCACGCAAAATCTGCCGAGATCTCCAGATTCCAGAGCCTTAAACTGGCGAAGCCTGATTCTCGTTTGTGCGCTCAGGGGCGCGAAGCGCGGTCAAGAACAGGACCGAGGCGAGCAGGGCCAGGGTGGCGCCGAACGAAAATGCTGCGGCGGGACTCACCTGCTCCCAAATCAGCCCCATGAGCAGGCTTGAGGGCAGGGCGGCCACGCCCACGGCGGCGTGGTACAGGCCGTAGGCGGTTCCGCGATGTTCAGCGGGGGCGAGGTCCGCGACGTAGGCCTTTTCCACGCCCTCGGTCAAGCCGAAGAACAGCCCGTAAACGGCGAACAATAGCCAGATTTGCCAGGCGGCATCCGCCATCGCAAAGCCCGCATACACCGCGGCATAGACCAGCCATCCCGCAATGATGAGTCGGGGTCTGCCGACTCGATCGGATAGCGCCCCAGCAGGTGTTGAACTGACGGCCTTGCTCAGGTGCAGGACAATCCACAGCAGCGGAATCGAGGCAGCGCCGATGCCGGCTGCGTTGGCTTTGAGCAACAAGAACGCGTCGCTGGAGTTGCCCAGGGTGAACAAGGTCACCACGCCGAGCACGGCCTTGAACCGCGGCGAGAACGGGGCAAGGCTGAGACGGATCGGTGGGTCGGCGGAGGGAGAGGCTACCGACGGTTCCTTCACGGCCGTCACCAACAGTGCGACCGCCAGGATGCCGGGAATGGCAGCCAGCGCGAAGAGGACTCGCAGATCCGTCAGCACCCAGGCCAGCAACGCCGAGGCAATGAGCGGGCCGATGATGGCGCCGGTGTGGTCCATGGCGCGGTGGAATCCGAAGGCTTTGCCCCAGGAGTCCGGTTGGGTGGAGACGGCCAGTAACGCGTCGCGCGGAGCCGTGCGCACGCCTTTGCCCACGCGGTCGGTAAAGCGAATCACCAACACGTGCCAGCCCGCGCCGGCGAGCGCGACCAAGGGTCGCGCGCACGCCGAAAGGGTATATCCCGCGACCACGATCGGCTTGCGTCGTCCCAGACGGTCCGACCACCATCCCGACGCGAGCTTGAGCAAGCTGGCCGTGCTCTCCGCCACGCCTTCGATCAATCCGATGAACGTGGCGCTGGTCCCGAGCGTGGTGACCAGGAACAGGGGCAGCAACGGGTAGATCATCTCGCTGCTGGCGTCGGTCAACAGACTGACCACCCCGAGCATCACCACGGTTCGCGGCAGCGAGAACATGGAGCGGGTGTCGCTCATGAGGAGGCGAGTATACGAATGCGGAGTGAGGCCGTCAAACGCCTGAAATACCGTCGATTTTCTTGACTTTGCCCAGGTGGCTGTCTAGAATGTCGTGCTTTGCGGAACCGGTTTCGATGAACGTTGAGATGACCGCGGCGGCCGTGGACGAGCAGTGGATGGGGCTCGCGCTGCAAGAAGCCAAGGCTGCGGCGCAGGAAGATGAAGCGCCGGTGGGCGCGATCGTGGTGCTGGACGGAGAAGTCGTTGCCCGCGCCCGCAACCGCCGCGAAAGCGACCGCGATCCCACCGCCCACGCGGAGTTGATCGCGTTGCGCGACGCGGCCACAACCCTCGGCCGCTGGCGTCTGTCCGGCGCGACGGTGTACGTGACCCTGGAGCCGTGCCCGATGTGCGCGGGCGCGATGATTCTGGCGCGCGTCGATCGCGTCGTGTACGGTGCGGCTGATCCCAAGGCCGGAGCGTGCGGGTCGGTCGTGGATCTGTTCGAACCAAGACGGTTCAACCATCGCCCGGAGATCATCGGCGGCGTCATGGCCGAGGCGTGCGGGCGGGTGCTCAGCGATTTTTTTGTGGGCAAGCGAGGAAAGGAGAGATGGCCGAGTCCGGTTGAAGGCGTCTGACTCGAAATCAGATGTGGGGGTAACTCCACCGGGGGTTCAAATCCCTCTCTCTCCGCCCATCCTCGCTTGCGTAGCGCAACGTAGGCCCGCAGTCCCAGGGCCGAGGCTGCGAGATCATTTGGTGTTGAGCAGTGTAGTTGGAACGCTGACTCCGATGTCACAATGGAGCACGCTCGGTAGGGTAGGGAGAGATGTCCGAGCCCGGCTGAAGGAGCACGACTGGAAATCGTGTAGGGGGCCAAAAGCTTCCTCGGGGGTTCAAATCCCCCTCTCTCCGCTGAGTGCCGTATGTTGTGTACAATGGGCGTGATGTTGCCTCGATCACTCTCGCAAAAGAAGACCGGGCCCTGTGCGACAGGAGACTTCGAACCCCGCCAGGTCCGGAAGGAAGCAACGGTAAGGAGATCCTCCTGGGTGCCGCAGACCAGCCTGGTCTTCTTTCTCTGATCGCGACGGCGGCCGGACGGCTCGATCCGAGCGTCCGGCCGCATCGCGCTGTGCCAAACCGATGACGTACCAAATTCTCTCGCGTAAGTGGCGGCCGCAAGGTTTTGCGGAAGTGGTCGGGCAGGAGCACGTGACCCGCACGCTGATCAACGCGATCACCTCGAACCGCCTCGCGCAAGCCTACTTGTTTTCCGGGCCGCGCGGCGTGGGCAAGACCACGACCGCCAGAATCCTCGCCAAGGCGCTCAACTGCTCCGCCGCCGCGCAGCCGACACCGACTCCGTGCGGGCAGTGTCCGTCGTGTCGCGACATCGCGGCCGGAGCGTCGGTCGACGTGCTCGAAATCGACGGCGCGTCCAACACCGGCGTCGACGACGTGCGCGAGCTGCGCGAGCAGGTCAAGTACGTGCCGTTTCAGGGGCGTTACAAGATCTACATCATCGATGAAGTGCACATGTTGTCCAACGCGGCGTTCAATGCGTTGCTCAAGACGCTCGAGGAACCCCCTCCGCATTTGATTTTCCTCTTCGCCACCACCGAATCCCACAAGATCCTGCCCACGATCCTGTCGCGTTGCCAGCACTTTCATTTCAAGCGGGTGGGGCGGCTGGATATGATGGCGCAACTCGGCAAGATCGCGGCTGCCGAGGGGCTGGACATCGAAGAGCGCGCGTTGGCGCTGATCGCCAAGGTATCGGAGGGCAGCGTGCGCGACGCGCTGAGCGTGGTGGACCAGGTCGTGGCGGCCAGCGGGTCCACGGTCCGAGAAGGCGATGTCGTGGCCATGCTGGGCGTGGTGGATCGCGAGGGGTTTTCGGCGTTGACGCGGGCGATCTGCGACAAAGACGCGGCGGCGGCGCTGACGGCGGCACGCGCGTTGTTCGACCACGGGCACGACGTCAAGTTGCTGTGTGCGGACCTGGTCGAGTACGTCCGTCATCTGACCGTCCTCAAGCTGGGGGGCAAGGCGGCGGAAGCGATCGATCTCCCGCGAGAGGAAGTCGACGAGTTGCGGACCGCCGCGGCGTCATTCGAGTTGGATGAGCTGGTTCGACTCTTCAGCGTGTTTTCGCAAGCCCAAGAGGACATCCGGTTTGCGATGTATCCGCCCTTCACCTTGGAAATGGCGTTGGTGAAGGCCACGCGGGTGGTGGCGTTGGAACCCATCGAACGCCTCATCGCGCGGGTCGAGGCGATCGGTTCAGGGATCGAGCCGGGGACGCCGCAGCCACCGTCGGCACGACCGCCTTCCGCGCAGCCGGTGGCCGCCGCTCCCCCACCGAAACCCACTGCTGCACCGGAACAGGCGGCGAATCAACCGATCGTGGGACCGATGCCGGACGCGGACCACCTGTGGCGCCTGGTCATGCAACGGGTCGCGGAAGAAAAGCCCCATTTGGAGTCGTACCTTCGCAGCGGTCGGCCGATCGCCGGTGGGGAGAGTGAATTGGCGGTGGAGTATGTGCAACAGGACGCCTGGGCCGCTGACTTGGCGTCTCGGGATGATAACCAGGCGTATGTCGGTCGACTCCTGAAGGAACTCGTGGGCCGTGACGTCGCGTTTCGTATCCGTCGCGCTGCGGACGCCCCGCGCGACGGCGCGCCCGGACGGCGCGCCTCCTCCGAACGCACCGACACGCGGGCGCCCATCGGCCGGACCCCTCCTGATGATCGCGGCACCGAGTCGCGCCAATCGGCGCTCTCCGAGGTGATGGCGCATCCCGTGGTCAAAGACGCGTTGACGATATTCGGCGGCGAGGTGATGGAGATCCGGGATCTGGGACGGCGCGGGGATCGACGTGAAGACGAGGCGTGACGCGGAGGCGGGACCATGTTGGGGAACAAACGAATGATGGGTGATCTCTTGCGCCAGGCTCAGGCGCTTCAAGAGCGGATGGCGAAGCTACAGGAAGAAGTCGGGCGGAAAACCGTCGAGGGGTCGGCCGGCGGGGGAATGGTCACGGTCGTGGCCAACGGCCGTCAGGAGGTGCTGTCCATCAAATTGGACCCCGAAGTGGTGAAGGCCCAGGATCAGGAGATGCTGCAAGACCTGATCGTGGCGGGTGTCAACGACGCGTTGAAGAAAGCGCAGGCGATGATGGCGGAGGAGATGAAGGGGATCACCGGGGGGTTGGGGCTCAACATTCCAGGGTTGATGTGAACAGCCATGAGCCGGTGGTTCATCCTGCGGCGTGACAATGCACCCCCCACCCTCCCCTCCCCTCCCCCTCAAGGGGGGAGGGCAAGGGAGGGGGTGGCCTTTCGCGTCTTCTGAGCACTGTGGACGGCTGATGGTCAACGGTGTCTTTCAACGGGTAGTGGATTCGTTTAAGCGGTTGCCAGGCATCGGGCAAAAAACCGCGCAGCGTCTCGGCTTCTACCTCCTGAAAATGCCCGAGGGTGAGGCCGAGGCGATCGCCCAGGCCATTCTCGATCTGAAGGCGCGGATGCGCTTTTGCCCGGTGTGCCAAAACATGACCGAGGCCGCGCTCTGTGAGCTCTGTTCCGACCCCGGACGGGACCGCACGCGGATCTTGGTGGTGGAGGAGCCCAGCACGGTCTATGCGATCGAACGCACGGGCGAGTACCACGGGCTGTATCACGTGTTGCTGGGGGCGATTTCTCCGCTGGACGGCGTCAGACCGGAAGACATCAAGGCCAAAGAACTGCTGGACCGCCTCAACGGGGGCGAGGTTCAGGAAGTGATCATGGCCACGGACCCCAACATCGAGGGCGAAGCCACGGCGCTCTACCTGACCCGTTTGATCAAGCCGTTGGGCATCAAGGTCACCCGCCTGGCCTACGGGATTCCGGTCGGGATCGACCTCGAGTTTGCCGACGATGTGACGCTCATCAAGTCGTTGGAGGGCAGGAGGGACTTCTGAAAGTGTGCGCGGGAAGACCATGCACCTTCCTGAACACGCTCCGGTGGGCCTGGAGCCCTAGGAGCACGTGGGCGGGTGGGTCTTTTTCTCGGTGCGAAGGGGCTTTTGCCGCGTTGACTTGGTTTGCGCATCCGCGGTAAGGTGATCGCGCGGTCGGGGAGCCGCGCACGAACGTTCCAAATCCCCGAATTCAATTGACAATCTCGTCGGGGCTGCACTATGATTAGGTAGTTTTTTCCCCGCTCACGAGACCACACGGCCTGGGCGCGTTGTCCATCACCATAGGGAGGGGGCCATGGAGTCACCGACACTCATCGGAACCGCTAATAAGAAGGGTCAGATCTATACGGATCCCAAACGCCTCTTCTTCGAAGCGCAACGGACCCCGGCGTTTCTCACCGGCAGTGAGGTAATCAAAGAGGCGATCCGACGCGCCAGCGTGGACGTCATGGTGGCGTACCCAATCACCCCGCAGAGCGAAGCCGCCGCGTTGATCGGCGAACTCTTCGCCGAAGGGTACGTGGGCGACTACATGCGCGGCGAGAGCGAGTTCGCCGTGATGTCGCAGTGTGCGGGTGCGGCGTTCGGGGGGGCGCGGGTTTTCACGACTACCGCGGGACCAGGTACGCTGCGCGCGTACGAGAACTTTCCGATGTGGGCCGGCGCGCGTCTTCCCATCCAGGTGATCGTGACCTGCCGTGGCATCAACTCCCCGCTGAATATTCAGCCCGATACGCTCGAGATCGGGATGATCCTGGACACCGGCATGTTGGTGTGGCACGCCGAAACCGCGCAGGATTTCTTCGACTGGATTTTGATGGGGTACATCGTGTCGGAGCAACCCGACGTGCACCTGCCTCTTGCGGTGTGTTGTGACGGGTTCTTCGTGACCCATACCAAAGACACCGTGAATCTGACGCCTGCGGACATGGCTCTGCCGCCCTACGATCCCTACCGCTCGCCGGTGCCGTGTATGGATATGGAATGTCCGCCGGTGCGCATGATGCGTGATCCGTTCGTCATGAAGTCCAACTACATCAGCTATGCCACGCACGCGTCGTGGCAGCAGGAGATCCGCGCGGCGTGCGAACGGTCGCGTAAACACATCACCTCGCTCCTGGGCGGTTTGATCGAGACCGAAAATGTGAACAACGACATCGTGATCGTGGCCTCTGGAACCGCGGTCTCGCAAGGACGGGAGGCGATCCGCCTCCTGGAAGCCGAGGGCCTGAAGGTGGGGTTGGTCAAGGTCAAGAGCCTGCGCCCGTTCCCGACCGAGGAGATCCGCCAGGCCACCAAACACGCCAAGTGGATTTTCGTGCCGGAGTTCAACGTGGTGGGCTGGCTGGCCCGCGAAGTCTCGGCCGTCATCGAGCGTAACGATCGCGTGATTGCCAAACCGCACGTGGCGGGTGGCATGACCATGCCGCCCGAAGTGATCGTGGAAGAGATCCACAAGGTGATCAAACTCGGGAAGGGGGAACTCGTCCATGGGTAAGGACAAAATCCGCATCAACGAAGAGTTCTACGACATCATGCCCGTGGAGTATCGGGACATGGTGGAAGATGCCACGTACGGCAAGGAAGACCGCGGCTGGAAGGACATCGGAGTCCACAAGGAATTGATCGAGGAGCACTCGCTCTGCGCGGGTTGCCCCGAGTCCATGGCCTTCCGATACATCCTGGCATCGCTGCCCGCTCCCGAAGATACGGTGATGGTGGGCTCCACTGGTTGCACCAGCCTGGTGTTTCCGATGGTGGCGGTGCACAATATCCACTCGCTGTTCGGCAACCAGAACGCGATCGCCACGGGCCTCAAGCGCGCGCTGACCGTGCGCTTCCCCAACAGAGTCAAGGACGTGGTGGTCCTCGCAGGCGACGGAGCGACCGTGGACATCGGATTGGACATGACGCTGCAGGCGTGGTTCCGGCAGGAGAAGTTCACTACGATCTGTTTCGACAACGAGCTGTATGCCAATACCGGCGGCCAGGAGTCGGGCTTGATGCAGAAGGGCTTCGTGGCCAAGATGGCGCCGGTGGGCAAGAAGTTCGACAAGGTGCGACTGCCGGAAATCGCGCGGGAGTCCGGATGCGCGTATGTTGTGAACATGACGGTGAGCCAACCGGGCCGGGTGGAGAAAGTCATCAAGAACGCGGTCCACATCGCACGCGAGATTGGCCCGACCTACGTCCAACTCTACACGCCGTGCATCCTGGAAATCGGCAAGCAGAGCATGGAAGGGCTCCAGGAGATGCGCGACTCGGAGAAACCCACGCAGCGGTTCGCATTTAAGGAATATATCAGTGACGAGGCCAAGGCCTACTTGGCCGACCTCGAGGCGAAACGCAAAGCCGCGGCTGCTTCGCAAGTGGCCGCCAAGAGCTGAGGAGCGACCATGGCCAAGCGGTTGAACATCCGGATTTCCGGGCTCGGCGGACAGGGCGCCGTGACGTCGGCACATCTGCTCGCCATGGCGGCCAACAAGGACGGTAAATTTGCGATCTCTAACCCCTTCTTCGGCGCGGAAAAACGAATGGCACCGGCCGAGAGTTATGCGCGGATCGGGGATGAGCGGATCTACGACCGCGGCGAGATCGTCTACCCCGAGGTCATCATGGTGTACCACCCGCAGGTGATCACCATGGGTAAGAGCTACACCATGCCGTTCTACTCCGGGATCAGGCGCAACGGGCTGATCATCATCAACTCGATCGAGCCGTTGCTGTCCGACGACGACGTCAAGACGCTCAACGATCAGAACGTCAAGGTCTTTTACATCGACGCCACCAAATTGGCGCTGGACATCGCGGGGACGGAATTGTCGACCAATATGGCGATGATCGGCGCGCTGGCCGGCATCACCAAAGTCGTGACCATGCAGGCGCTCGATCAAGCGCTGCAGGACCGGTTTGGCAAGAAATACGTCGCGTCCGGCGGAACCGCGACGCTCGACGAAGCGATCAAGAAGAAGTTTGCCAAAAAAGAGCAGTTGCTGGCCAAGAATCTTGCGACGATGACCAAGGCCTACGAACTCGGGACGGCCTGGGCGGAAGCGCACAGCGTGGTCGCAGCCTGACGAGGAACAACGGAGAACGGGTGAATGTATAACGTCGCGTTTGTCGAAGACGAGAAGTGCGTGGCCCAGAAGGGGTGCCGGTTGTGTATCATGTACTGCCCCGAGGCCGACTGCATCAAACTCGATCAGACCAAAATGAAGGCCTACGTAGTCGTGAACCGGTGCAAGGGCTGCGAATTGTGCAAGGTCGTATGCGACGCCGCGAAGCACAGCGCGATCCTGATGGCGCCCGTCAACGGCGCGACCGGCGAGATCGATCTGAGCCGCAGAGCCGGGGAAGCGGCCGCCCTCGGCCAGGCCTACCAGTAGCGAGGCAGGAGTTCCCGCGACCCCCATGGCGGTTCGTCATGGGGGTTTGTGCTTTCAGGGCAGGAGGCAGGGATGACCGAGGATTTCCAACAGGCGTTGTTGCAGGTTGCGCGCGCGATGGACGCCCTGGCCCGAGTATTTGAACACCGCATCGCCGAACTCCGGGCGCTGGGGGAGTCCGAGGAACAGATCCGGGAGGCGGTCAACGGGGTTCAAGCCGTCAAGGACAGCGGCGCCATCTATCTCACCTGGGCCAACCACTACGCCAAACGGGCGACCGGCGGCGAGTCGGAGGCCCCCGACGACCTGGCCGACGAGGAAGCGCTCGACGGCTGACATGATCCCATCAGAGAGTATTCTCCGAGTCCTCATCCGGTTTTCTTGATCAATCACTGATCGTGTGCTATACCTAGCACCGATTTTGGAGGTTTGGCATGCCCGATTCCGGCCTGGTGATGTATGAAGAGGAGTTCAAACTCATCGACGCCGAACTTGCCAAGCTTCATGAGCAGGCCAACGCCAAACTCACCTTCCTCGTCGACAAGAACGGTCAATTAATCACCAGCGTGGGCGAAACCAAAGGGGTCGACACGACCTCGCTCGCTTCGCTGACCGCCGGCAACATCGCAGCCACCGGGGGGATGGCCAAACTCTTGGGGGAGAAGGAGTTCTCCATCCTCTTCCATGAGGGTGAGCGAGACAACATTCATATTTCGGTGATCGGGCAGCGCGTGATCCTGGTCGTGATCTTCGACCAGCGGTCCTCGCTGGGGCTGGTGCGCCTCCGGGCGAAAAAGTCTTCCGATGTGTTGGTGAAGCTCTTCGAGCAGATCTTCGCGAAGGTCGAGAAGGAGCGCGGCGTCAAGCAGGTGGTGAAGTCGCCGTTCGCCGAGATCACCGAAGAGGATATCGAGAAACTGTTCGGCTGAGGAGAGTGATCGGCGATGTCCTTTATCAACTATTCGGCTCGCGAGATCAACTGCAAGATCGTTTATTACGGTCCTGGGTTGTGCGGGAAGACCACCAACCTCCTCTACATCTATAAGAAGACGAATCCCGACAGTAAGGGCAAGATGATTTCGCTGGCCACTGAAACCGAGCGGACGTTGTTCTTCGACTTCTTGCCGCTGTCCCTCGGCAGCATCCGCGGATTCAAGGTTCGTTTCCACCTGTACACCGTACCCGGTCAGGTCTTCTACGATGCCAGCCGCAAGTTGATTCTCCGCGGCGTCGACGGCGTGGTGTTTGTCGGCGATTCGCAGGTTGAGCGGATGGAAGCCAACGTCGAGAGCATCGAGAATCTTCGCAAGAACCTGCAGGAACAGGGATTCAATCCCGAGACGATTCCGTTCGTGGTGCAGTTCAATAAGCGCGATCTCCCCAATGTGGTGCCCACCGCCGAAATGGAAAAGGCGCTGAATCCCCGGAAGGTGCCGTCGTTCGAGGCCGTCGCCATGAGCGGCACCGGCGTGTTCGAGACCCTCAAAGAAATTTCCAAACAAGTGATTTTGGAACTCAAGAAACAAGGTTGAGCGAAGCTCCCCGCAGCGTGCTGCAGGGGATACACTTGCAAGGCACTTTCAGATATAATCCCCGCCACAATCCGTCTTTCCCCGGTAGCTCAGCTGGCAGAGCGGTCGGCTGTTAACCGATTGGTCGCTGGTTCGAATCCGGCCCGGGGAGCCATTCGATGCGCCCCGCCCTCTACATAGAGGGCGGGGCTTACTCATGGCTGGCCATAAGTCGCATCGAATGGTCCTACATCCTTCGGCTCAAATCCGGTGCGCTATATTCGGGCTCGACCACCTACCTGGAACAGCGACTTGCAGATCATTTCTCCGGGCGTGGGTGCCGCACGACCATCTTGGACCCACCATCGGATGTCGTCTACAAAGAGGAGTTTGGAACGTTCGTCGAAGCAAGGCGCCGGGAAGTGCAGGTCAAGTCGTGGACGCGCGCGAAGAAAGAAGCCTTAATTTCTGGCGATCTTGAGACTCTGAAGTACTTGTCGAAACGGCGGATATAAACGCCTGAGGCCCGGTACGAGGGCAAGGAGCAGGCAAGCTGGTCCAGCCTAGTTCGAGTCTCGTGCGGCGCCCACCCGAGCGACTTTTGTGCCGTTGCGCTTTTCTCCCCCTATATGGTAGCGTCTCGCCGTTGTCGATCCTTCTCCCGGTGGTCAGAGTCATGATGGCTTTCTCACCTCGGAAAGGAGCCCGCCCATGTTCGATGTCCGAACCGTCCTGGTCCCGGTTGATTTCAGCTCCTGTTCGCTCGCCGCGCTCCAACACGCGGTCTCGCTGGCTGCGCCCAGACGGGGCACCGTCCACCTCCTCCACGTCGTGGACCCGATCGCCAGCGGCCTGGGCGACGGGGCGGCCGTGGGAACCGGGGTGTTGGCGCAATTTCAGGAGCGCCTGAATCGTTTGACGACGTCGGTCCGCGCGCGTGGCGTCAAGACCGAAGTGCACGTCGCGGTGGGATCGGTCGAAGACGAGGTCCTCGGCATGGTGGACCGCTCCGGCGCGGACCTCATCGTGATGGGCACACACGGCCGGTCCGGCTGGGGCCACGTGCTGCTAGGGGGAACGACCGAGCGGGTGGTGCGCCGCGCGCCGTGCCCGGTGCTCACCGTCAAGGAGCGGCGCTCGGAACACCGGTTGGACGAAGCGACCGCCGGCTTGGAGCACGCGACCACGTGACGAGTGGGCTGCGGCCTGAGTGAAAGGCCCCACCGTCCGCTCAGTCACCGTGAAGATTTCCCGTTCGTTTTCATGAGCCGCCGGCTCACCCGCCCCAGTCTGCCATACCCTCATCCATCGGTTGTCCGTCCCGCACTCGCGCGTGTTGCGTCGCCCCGGTTCGTCCTCCAGGCAGCGCTCGCCACCGCGGTCACCCTGTTCGGTGCGCAGCCGATCTTTGCGTGGGGCGACAAGGGCCACCGCGTGGTGGCGATCGTCGCGGAGGGGCGGCTGGACCCCGCGACGCACGAGGCGGTTCGGTCCCTCATCGGACCGTCTACGCTGCGCGATGTCGCCACGTGGGCGGATGACATCCGCCGTGACCGCCCGGAGACGGCTCCGTGGCACTACGTGGACATTCCGCTCGATCGCGCCGACTATGACCCTGCCCGCGATTGTGCCCATCCCCGGAACGGCGACTGCATCGTCGGCGCGCTGGAGCGCTTCCAGCGCGTGCTGGCGGACGCTCGACGGGCTCGCGCCGAGCGGGCCGAGGCGCTTCGGTTCGTCGCGCATTTTGTCGCAGATCTGCATCAGCCGCTGCACTGCGCGGATAACCGAGACCGCGGAGGAAACGATGTGGAGGTGGTGTTCTTCGGCGAGGTCCTGAATCCATTTTCCGGGAAACCCTGGAACCTGCACGCGGTGTGGGACGCGGGACTGATCGAGCGACGGGGGCTGAGCGTGTCGGACTATGCGCGGCGGCTGACGGGCCGGATCGGTCGCGACGTGGAGTCCGAGCTCGAGCGCGGCACCGTCGTGGACTGGGTGGCGGAGTCGCATCGCGCGGCGGTGGAGACGAGTTATCGTCTCCCGCCTGACCGCGCGCTCGGTGACGAGTACGCCGCCCAAGCGCTTCCGGTGGTGGACGACATGCTGGCCAAGGCCGGGATCCGGCTCGCCAAGATCTTAAACGACGCGCTGGACCACTGACCGCTGTTGACCGCGGGGCATGTCTCGTCGCCCTGGGCCCGATCCAGGGTAGTATCAATCGGGTCTTGACTGGAGAACATCTGTTCACTATAGTAGCGCTGTGGAACGCGCGACCCGGATCCCCCTCACTAGACGGCAGGAAGCCATCCTGCGGTTTATCCAAGAGCATATCCACGCCCAGCAAGTGCCGCCCACGGTGAGGGAGATCGGGGCGCGATTTGAGATCGGACCGGCCGGGGTGTTCGGGCACCTCAAGGCCCTCGAACGCAAAGGACAGATTCGTCGAGCGGATCGCGGGTCGCGGGCGATCGAGGTCGTGTCAGGCGGTGGGCGGAGCGCGGGGGAGAGCCGGGACGGCGTGTCCGTGCCGGTGGTGGGGCGCGTGGCGGCGGGACAGCCGATCCTGGCCGAGGAGCGGATCGAGGATCATCTGTGGGTGGATGGACGCCTGGCCGGCGGCGCGGAGCTCTTTGCCCTTCGCGTCAGCGGGCAGAGCATGATCGGCGCCGGCATCCTGGATGGAGATTACGTGATTGCGCGCCAGCAGCAAGTGGCGGACGACGGCGATATCGTGGTCGCCTTGATCGGCGACGAAGCCACGGTGAAACGGTTGCGACGCCGGAAAGGTGGATGGCGATTGGATCCTGAGAATCCGGACTTCGAGCCCATTACCGTGACGGCTCCGACGATGATTCAGGGGAAAGTGGTCGCGGTGTACCGGCGCTTGGACTAGCGTGGTTGCACGGTCATGGCGTCCCTCTCCATTCGTGCTGAACTCGAATCATTGTTGCGCGCGGAGGGCTTTGCCCAGGCGCTGCCGCCGCGGACCATCCTGGAATCTCCGGCCACCGAACGGCTGTCGTTCGGGATGTCGAGGGTGGATGACCGATTGGGCGGCGGAATTCCGGTGGGGGCTCTGACCGAAGTGACGGGCGCGCCGTCGTCGGGCCGGACCAGCGTGGTCGCGGCGCTCTTGGCGCAGGTGACGAACCGCCATGCCACCGCGGCGTATATCGATGCGGTGGACGCGTTCGACCCTTGGTCCGCGGCACGAAGAGGCGTCGAGCTGTCGCGCCTGCTGTGGGTGCGATGTCGCGGTCGCATCGACATCGCGTTCAAAGCCGCGGACGCGGCGGTTCGTGGAGGCGGGGCGCGCGTCGTGGTGCTCGATCTTGCGGGGGCGTCGGGTTCTCGGCTGTGGCGCATACCCGCCGCGGCCTATATTCGTCTGCGGCGCGCGGTCGAGCACACGCCTGCCGCCCTGCTCGTGTTGGCCGATCACCCGCTCGCCGGAACCTCGGCGAGCGCCACTCTCCGCCTCTCTCGCGCGGCGGCGGTCTGGTCCGGACGCCACCCGACGTGTCGGGTGTTGCGCGATCTTCGATCTGCGCCTCCCGTGGTGGCTGGACGAAACGCGGCGTCGCGACGCGCGGGATGACGGGATTACGCCATGCCCCATCGCTATGCCTGCCTCGTGGTGCCGGCGTTTCCCGTTGCCGCGATTCGTCGCACCCGTCCTGATCTTCGTCACCGTTCGGTCGCGGTTGTTGCCGGCCGCGCGCCCGCGCTGACCGTGGTTGACGCGGACGCGTCGACTCGGCGAGCCGGGGTCGTGCCCGCAATGCCGGCCGCGGAGGCCCAGGCGCGGGTGCCAGGACTCACGGTTGTACCGCGAAGCCCCGCGTGTGAAGCCTCGGCGCAGGCGGCCCTCCTCGACGTGGCGTTGGGCGTCTCGCCGCGGGTGGAACACGTCGGCGCCGGCATCGTGTGTCTCGATCTGGAGGGGCTCTCCAGGCTGCATCCGGACGAGCGCCGCGTGGCCGAGGATCTCGCGGCCCGCGCCGAGGAGGCGGGGCTCGAGGCGTCGGCGGCGATTGCCTCCACGCGGACCGCCGCTCGACTGGCAACGGCCGTGAACTCCCTGATCGTGATTCCGCCCGGTCGCGAGGCGGACGTCTTGTCCGGTCTCCCGCTCGCTCTCCTCCCCGCATCGGATGACCTCATTTCGGTGCTGACCCGGTGGGGCATCCGCACGTTGGGTGAATTGGCGGCGCTTCCCAACGCCGCGTTGACCGAGCGGTTGGGCGTGGAGGGGCGGCGCCTGCAGCGACGCGCTCGGGGCGAAGACCTCGACCCGTTGGTCCCGTATCAGCCTCCTGCGGTCGTGGAAGAAACCATGGACCTCGAATGGCCGATCGACAACCTGGAAGCGCTCGGGTTCGTGTTGAGCGGGATGCTTGATCGGCTGGTCGCGCGGCTCACGGTCCGCGGCTGGTTGCTCGGCGCGGTCCATCTCAGATTGGGGTCGACCGATCGATCGTGTCGGGACATCCCCTTGTCGTTGGCCGCGCCCCTTGCGGACAGCCGGGCCGTGCTCCCGCTGCTGGTGCAGGCCGTGCGCTCCGCTCCCGTATCCGCAGCGATCGAGCGGGTGGTGATCCAGGCCGAGCCGGCGGCCCCGCGCCTGGCGCAGGCCGCCTTGTTTTCGGCCTCGTTGGTCAGCCCCGATCAATTGGCCGCCACGCTGGCGCGCTTGGAGGCGCTGGTCGGGCGCGAACACGTGGGAAGCCCCGTGCTGGTGGACAGTCACCGACCGGACGCATTCGTGATGAAGCCCTTTGAAGGAGTGCAGCCTCATGTTGCGATGTCTCCCTCCCCCCTTGCGACGCCTGCGCTCCGCCGAATCCGGCCGCCCATTGATATCGACGTCGAGACGGCCACGGACGGCTCGCCGCGTGAAATCCTCGGCGGGCCGTGGAAGAGCGTGGTCCGCGTGGCCTCCGGGCCCTGGCGCACCTGCGGCGAGTGGTGGGGCGAAACGTCGTGGCGACGCGAGGAGTGGGACGCGGAGTTGACCAGCGGGCCGGTGATCCGACTGGTGTGGGATCTCGCGCACCGAACATGGTGTGTCGAGGGGATCTACGACTAGGTCGATATGATGTATGTGGAGCTGCACGCCAAGAGCACGTTCAGTTTTTTAGAAAGCAGCGCGCTGCCCGAGACCCTCGCGGACCGCGCCTCCCAATTGGAGTATCCGGCGTTGGCCGTGGTGGATCGGGACGGCGTGTACGGGGCGCCCAGGTTCTACCGGGCGGCCAAGGCCCGCGGGCTCCGTGCGATCGTGGGCGCCGAGGTGGCGCTGGAAGGCGGGGGTCGTCTGCCGCTCTTGGTGGAGAGTCGAGCCGGTTATCAAAACCTCTGCCGCATGATCACGGCTGCGAAGCTTCGCGCGCCCAAGGGCCGGGCCGCGGTCACGCCGGCTGACCTGGAAGCGCACGCCGCCGGGTTGGTGTGCCTGACCGGCGGGGATGAGGGCGCGTTGGCGCAGCGGCATCCCGAGACCTGGCCCAGGCTGCTCGATCAGCTGGTCGGGGTGTTCGGCCGCGGCAATGTGTACGTCGAACTGCAACGCCATCACGATCGAGAGCAGGAAGCCCGCAATCTCGCGCTGGTCGACTTGGCCGCGACCGCGGGGTTGCCGCTCCTGGCGACCAACGGCGTGACGCACGAGGACGCGGAGAGCAAGCCGCTGCTGGACGTGCTCACCGCTATCCGCTACGGCGTCCCGCTCGATTGCGCGGGGCGCTTGCTGGCGGCCAATGACGAGCGAAGGCTGAAATCCCCCCTCGAGATGGCTCGGCTGTTCGCCGATCATCCCGAGGCCGTGGCCAATACCGTGGCGCTGGCTGACCGCCTGCGCTTCACGTTGGAGGACCTGGGGTATCGCTTTCCCGACTATCCGGTTCCGCCCGGCGAAACCATGGATTCGCACCTGCATCAGCTCGCGTGGGCGGGAGCAAAGGACCGCTATCGTCCTCTGCACGAAAAGGCCCGTCGCCAGATCGAGCGCGAGTTGGCCTTGATCACCAAGCTGGAACTGGCCGGGTACTTCTTGATCGTCTGGGACGTGGTGGACTTTTGCCGGAAAGAGAACATTCTGGTCCAGGGCCGCGGGTCGGCCGCCAATAGCGCGGTCTGTTACAGCCTCGGCATCACCGCGGTGGATCCGGTGGGGATGGAGCTGCTGTTCGAACGGTTCTTGTCCGAGGAGCGGGGCGAGTGGCCGGATATCGACTTGGATCTGCCCAGCGGGGAGCAGCGCGAGCGTGTGATCCAGTACCTGTATCGCCGCTACGGCGAGCGCGGCGCAGCCATGACCGCGAACGTCATTACCTACCGCGGCCGCAGTGCGGCGCGTGAAGTGGGCAAGGCGCTCGGGTTTCCACCGGATGCGCTGGACCGGCTTTCCAAGCTGGTGAGCCAATGGGGAGATTTTGAAGCGCCGGTCGAGATGACGCGCCGGTTGTCGCAGGCCGGCGTGGACCCCGCGCATCCCAGGGTCCGACACTTCGTGGCATTGTGGCGCAAGATCCAGGACCTGCCGCGCCACATCGGCCAGCACTCGGGCGGGATGGTGCTCTGCCAGGGCCGGCTGGACGCGGTCGTGCCCTTGGAGCCTGCCACCATGCCCGGCCGGGTCGTCATCCAATGGGACAAGGAAGATTGTGCGGACCTCGGCATCCTGAAAGTCGATTTGTTGGGGTTGGGCATGATGGCCGTGCTGGAAGAAAGCCTCGGATTGATCCGGCGACAAGGCGGCGACGTGGACCTGGCGCACCTGCCGCCGGACGATCCCACGGTCTATGCCGCGCTCCAGAAGGCCGACACGATCGGACTGTTTCAAGTCGAAAGCCGGGCGCAGATGGCGTCGCTGCCGCGGATGAAACCCGAGCGCTTCTACGACCTGGTGGTGCAGGTGGCCATCATCCGGCCCGGGCCGATCGTGGGGCAGATGGCACATCCGTATTTCAATCGCCGCGCCGGACGCGAGCCGGTGACCTATGCCCACCCGTCGTTGGAGCCGATTCTTAAACGCACGTTGGGCGTGCCGCTGTTTCAGGAACAACTGTTGCGGATCGCCATGGTGGCGGCGGGCTTCACCGGCGGGCAGGCCGAAGAACTGCGCCGGGCCATGGGATTCAAACGCTCCGAGATCCGGATGCGGGAACTCGAAACCGCCCTGCGCAGCGGAATGAGCCGCAATGGGATCACCGGGAAGGCGCAGGACGAGATCGTGCGCGCGATCACCGCGTTCGCATTGTATGGATTTCCTGAATCCCACGCCGCGAGCTTTGCCTTGTTGGCTTATGCGAGCGCGTACCTCCGAACGCATCACGCCCCGGCGTTCTACGCCGCGCTGATCAACAACCAGCCCCTGGGGTTCTACCACGTGTCCACGGTGGTCAAAGACGCGCAGCGTCGCGGCGTGCGCATGCTGCCGGTGAACGTCCGATGCTCGGCCTGGCGCTGCACCGTGGAGCATGGCGGGGTGCGGCTCGGGCTCTTGTGCGTCAAAGGCCTGCGGGCGGAGGTCGGTGCTAGGATCGAGACGGAGCGTCAGCGCCGGCCGTTCGCTTCGATCGAGGATTTCGCGCGTCGGACCGGCGCGAGCCCCCCGGAGCTCCGGGTGCTGGCGGAGATCGGCGCGCTCAACGGCCTGGCCCCCGAGCGCCGCGCTGCCTTGTGGGAGGCCGAGCGCGCGGCGCGGTCCACGGGGCCGCTGTTGGAGGGGATCGAGCCCACTGCCGATCCGTCACCGCTGGCTCCCATGACGACCGCCGAACGATTGAGCGCTGATTATGGCGGCACCGGTCTCACGATCGGCCCGCATCCCATGCGTCTCTGCCGGAGGGAACTTGCGACTGATGGCGTCGTGGCGGCCAAGAACCTGGCCGCGATCCCGGACGGCCGCTGGGTCCGGACCGCGGGCATGGTGATCGCTCGCCAACGGCCGGGCACGGCCAAGGGGTTTTTCTTCGTGAGCCTGGAGGACGAGACAGGCATCGCCAATCTCATTTTTACGCCGCGCCTGTTCGAGCGCGACCGCGTGGTGCTGGTCACCGAACCGTTCCTTTGGGTCGAGGGCGTGTTGCAGAACCAGGACGGCGTGGTGGCCATCAAGGCGCGCCGGGTCAAACCGCTGGCAGTGGGCCACGAGGTAGTCCCCTCTCATGACTTTCACTAGCAGGGCTTGTCAGAATTGAAGTCGTCAGATCTGTTCGAGTATGCTGCGCGTACCTTCCCACGAGGAGACTGTCCATGAAGATCTTCGTCACCGGGGGCACCGGGTACGTGGGCAATGCCGTGGTCGCGGCGTTGTGCCGGGCCGGACACGACGTGAGTGCGCTCACGCGCAGTCCGGATAAGACCAAGCTGGTGGAGCGATTCGGGGCCAAGGCGGTCCAGGGCGACATCGCGCACCCGGAGACGCTCGCTGTCGTTATCAAACACACCGACGCGGTCATCCACACTGCGGCCGAAGCCTCGGCGCACGCGGGCGTGGTGGACCGGCGACTCGTCGAGTATCTGTTGGAGGCGGTGGCCCAGTCGGACGGGCTGCGGCGGTTCGTCTACACCAGCGGCGTGTGGGTGTTGGGCGATACCGGGGGCAAGTTCGTGGACGAGTCCGGGTCCACCAAGCGCCCCGCTGAGATCGTGGGGTGGCGGCCCGCGGTGGAAGAACTGATCGACAACGGGATGGCGCGTGGCATCACGGCGTGGACCATTCGTCCCGGCATCGTATACGGCGGCTCCGGGGGGATCACGGCCATGCTGTTCACGTCGGCTGAAAAAGAAGGCGCGGTACGCGTCGTCGGTGAGGGACGCAACCACTGGGCCATGGTGCACCGAGACGATCTGGCCGATCTCTACGTTCGGGTCGTCGAGCAGGCGCCCGCGGGCCACATCTTCAACGCCACCGACGGGTCGCGGCTCACGGTTCGATCGATCGCGGAGGTGTTGAGTCGGGCCGCCGGATGCGGCGGCAAGGTCATCGCTACGCCCCTGGCCGAGGCCCGAAAAGGCATGGGCCCGTTCGCGGACGCGCTCGCACTGGACCAGCAAGTTTCCGGGGTGCTTGCGGAGCGTTTGCTTGGCTGGGAGCCCAAACATCGTTCATTGGTGGGTGAAGCAGAAGCACTCTGGCGTTCTTATAAGGCTGGCGCATAGCGCCCGCAGCCTGTCCATCAACCCGAAATCCCCCCATCCCCCTTTTGCCAAAGGGGGGGCAAGGGGGGATTTGCCGTTCAGAGCAGAGTCCTACGGTGTCGTCAGCAGCGACTTGAGGTCGAACGACGGGTCGGCGAGTTGAGCACGGACGTGGTCGATGCGGATTTCCTGTTTGATCAACTGGCTGATCGTGATGTTTTCTTTGGGCGCGTTGAGGACCGCGGCGCCTTTGATGACGCCGTCGCGCACGAAGAGGCGGGCGTAGGTTCCGCGTTCGGGTGAGCGACGGGCGATGATTTCGGTCCCCGCTGGCGCGGCGGGGTCTCCGGTGAGGCCCACGCTGAGGCCGAACACGGTGATCACGTAGTTGCCGACGAACCGGTACGGCGTGGCGTCTCCCGTCATGTTCAATGCCGCCACCTTTCCCTGCTCCATCGCGTTGGACCAGTTTCCGATCTGGTTGCTCTGGCCGCGAGTCACATCGAAGAACTCGGCTACGTCGCCGGCAGCGAAGATGTACGGATCACTTGTCCGAAGGTACTCGTCGGTCACGATGCCCTTCCGGATGTCCAACCCCGCGTCTTTGATGAACGGGTGCAGCGTGCCGATGCCGATCCCCACGCCCATGATATCGCACGAAAAGGAAGCGCCGGTCGCCATCACGGCCTCGTGGAGGGAACCATTGCCCCGGATCGCTTGAAGCTGCTCGGAATAGCGCACGTCGACGCCGTGGTTCCGAAGGGTGCTCTCGACCATCGAGTTGGCTTCATTGTCGAAAAACTGGGGCCAGAAGCGCGGCTCCATGAGGACGAGCGTGGTCTCTCGCCCCCGTTGTGCGAAGCCTCGCGCCAGTTCCAGGCCGATGAACCCTCCGCCAACGACCACGGCGCGGGTCGCAGCCGAGATGGAAGACACCAGTCGGTCCGCGTCATCGATGGTCCGCAGATAGTGCACCCCGGCCCAGTCCGCGCCCGGGCACGAGAGATGGCGGGCCGCGCCGCCCATCGCCAACAACAGCGTACCGTAGCGCACGGTCGAGCCGTCGCTCAGGCGGACGGATCGGTCGGCCCGAGACAACGACTGCACCGTGCGTTCCCGCACCAGCGAGATGCCCCGCTCGCGATACCAGGGCTCATCCTTCATGAACACGCGTTCGCGGGTGATTTGCCCTGCCACGTAGTCGGGCAGGCGCACCCGGGAGTACAGCGTATGCGCCTCGCTGGTGACGATCATGACGGACCCCGCAGTTCTTTTGCGGATGCTCTCCGCCGCCGTGGTCCCGGCGATTCCGCCGCCGATGATCAGATAGTCAACCGCGTGAGTGTCGGACATGGTCGCTCAGCCCCGTGAAAACATCTCGTGACGTCAGCATCTGCTGGTGAACATCAAGGCGTGAGTATACCGCAGCCCGACCGGATCAGGTCGGTGTCATGCTTGGTGGGAGCCGGTCGACGGAAGAATCAACAGACTCAGCATCCAGCCGACAGCGCCGGCCAGGACGATCGAGCCCGTCCACATGGGGACCGCCCACCATACGCCGGCGGCCCTGGCCAGCGCGGCGAAGTACAAAGCGTAGAACGTCGCCGGAACCAGGCAGGCGAACACGCGAAACGCAGTGGGGCGACTGATCGACGGTTTGAGCGTCCACAATAACGCGTCGGCGATGAGGCCGGAGACGAGACCGAGCCACACAAAGCCGAGATGGTTCTCCAGCCCGCCGACCAGCGCGGCGTTGAGCACGATCACCAACGAGAGGCTGCCAAACGGGAGGTCCCAGCGGCGGACCGCGAGCAAGACCGCACCGGCCATCAACGCGGCCTGGAGCAGGATCGAGGCGATGCCCAGCGCCTGGGGCATAAACGGACCGCTGGGAGGCGGCCCTGCCGACCACAAGTGCACGAGCGGGTGCGCGAACTGCGTGAAAAACGTGAACACGGACCACACGAGCGTCAGGGAGACCAGCATCGGAACGGCCTGGCTGAACGTGAGGGCCCCGCGTCGCTGACGAAGCCATTCCGCGCGGAACGGTCCTGAAATGATGAGTGCCCCGCCGGCGGCCAGGGCCAGGTGGGTGGGGCTCAGGAGGGCGTCGAGGTCGACCTCAACCCCCAAGAGGGTGTGCCAGATGAGGTCCCCGACGCCGCCCAGCGTAAAGATCCCGACGCCAAGGAACGACGGGCCATAGCCGGGCGGGAGGGTGCCGGATCGGAGGCGTCGCCACGTGAGCAGGCCGGCACAGGCCACAAATCCCGAGTACAGCACGCCGTGCCACGGGGTGAAGAACGTGTCGAGGTCGTGCAGATGGCGGTGCGCCCAGCCGTCCAGGTACAGACCGACGACCATCCAGGACGAGCACGAGGTCAGCCACCAGTCGAACCCGCGACTCGGGCGATCCGACGGACCGCTTGCGAACGTGGTCACGGATACCGGGACCTCGATTGTGTCACGCAATGCGATTTTGGGCCTCCATGCGTCCGCGCTGACTGCTGTGCTATGCTGCCGCTGTCCGCCCGGAGGACGACGTGTCCAACACACCACGCGCGATGTCGGAAGTCCAAGTGGGCGTCCCGACCCCGCTTATTCTATACGATGGCGTGTGCCGATTGTGCACAGGTACGGTCCTCTTCGTCATCAAGCGCGATCGCCGCAAGCGCTTTCGCTTCGCGTCCATGCAGTCTCCATTGGGGCAGCGGCTCTTGCGGAGCGTCGGGCTGTCTCCGGACGAGCTGAAAACCTTTGTGTTGGTGGACGAGAGCCGCCATTTCACCAAGTCCGAGGCCGCGCTGCGCGTGGCCGCGGACCTGGGCGGCCTGTGGCGGGCGGTTTCTCTGCTGAGGGTGATTCCCGGACCCATCCGAGACGGGGTGTACGACTGGGTCGCGAGGAACCGGTATCGATGGTTCGGCAGATTGGACCAGTGTCTGGTGCCGGTGCCGGATGTGCTGGATCGGTTCGTTGATGAACGTTGACTCGTTGCGGGCGATCGGGGTATGAATCCGACGAGGGATGTGCCGTGACCAACGCTGACATCGCCCGGATCATGTTGGAGATCTCCATGTTCCTGGACATGGAGGGCGACAGGTTTCGACCGCGGGCGTACGAGAAGATTGCGCACGCGATCGAATCGCTCGACGAGCCGCTGGCCGACGTCTACCACCGCGGCGGGCTCAAGGCGGTTGCGGAGATTCCCGGCGTCGGAAAGAGCACCGCCGAGAAAATTGCGACCCTCATCGACACCGGCAGCCTCCCGTACTACGAAGAGCTCCGCGCAAAAACTCCGGTCGACGTCACAGCGCTGTCCGGGATAGAAGGGCTGGGCCCGAAGATGATCAAAGCGTTGTACGACCAACTGGGCGTGAGGACGATCGACGATCTCGAAGCCGCGGCCAAAGCCGGAAAGGTCAGGCACCTCCCTCATTTCGGGGAGAAGAGCGAGCAGAAGATCCTCAGGGGCATCGCGTTCCTCAAACAGAGCGGAGGTCGGGTGCCGTTGGGCGAGGCGCTGCCCCTGATGAGCGAGCTGGCTGAGCGACTTCGCGCGGTGCCCGGCGTCGAGCGGCTGGAGGTCGCCGGGTCGATCCGGCGACGCAAGGAGACCATCGGGGACGGCGATCTGCTGGTGGTGTCCAGCGAGCCCCAGCGAGTGATGGACGCGTTGGCCGGCCTGCCGGAGGTCGCGGACGTGATCGCGCACGGCCCGACCAAAACCAGCGTGAAGCTGCGTTCGGGCATGGACGTGGACATGCGCGTGGTGCCGGCGGAGAGCTTTGGGGCTGCGCTGCTGTACTTCACGGGCAGTAAGGCGCACAACATCGTGTTGCGGAAAATGGCGCTCGCGAAGGACCTCAAACTGTCGGAGTACGGCGTGTTCCACGGCGAGCGGTCGATCGCGGGGCGCACCGAGGAAGAGGTCTACGCCGCGCTGGGGGTGCCGTACATTCCCCCGGAGCTGCGCGAGGACACCGGAGAAATCGACGCGGCCTTGGCCGGCACCTTGCCGGAGGTGATCGGCTACGATGACTTGCGCGGCGATGTGCAGACCCAGACGAACTGGACCGACGGCGCGAATTCGATCGAAGACATGGCGCGCGAAGCCAAACGGCACGGCCTGGAATACATCGCCATCACCGACCACACCAAGAGCCTCGCCATGACCAAGGGCTCGGACGAGAAGAAACTGCGAAAGCAGATGGCTGCCATCGACGAGTCGAACACCAAGGGGCTCGGCATCAAGATCCTCAAAGGCGCGGAGGTCAACATCAACAAGGACGGCACGCTCGACATCGACGACGAGACACTGGCGATGCTCGACGTGGTGGGCGTGGCCGTGCACGCGCACTTCAATCTCTCCAGGGAGGAGCAGACCCGCCGCGTGATCCGCGCCATGGAAAACCCCAACGCCGACATCCTGTTCCATCCCACCGGCCGCCTCATCGGCAAGCGCGAGGCCTACGACCTCGACATCGACGAGGTCATCAAGACCGCCAAGCGCACCGGCACGGTGCTGGAGATCGACGCGTTCCCGGATCGAATGGACCTCAAGGACGAACACGCGCGCAAAGCCGTGGAAGCCGGCGTGAAACTCGTCATTGACTCCGACGCTCACCACACCAGCCACTTTGGCGTGTTGCACTACGGCATTGCGGTGGCGAGACGGGGATGGGTCAAGAAATCAGACGTGCTCAACACGCGGTCGGTCGGGGAGTTCCTGAAAGGCCTGAAGGGCCGCGGCAGGGCGTAGGGCGAGCATGCCCGTTCCTCCGCGGTTAGGCTTGATAGGGAATACGAATGCTCGGGTGGTCGGGAGGGAAGTCCCGGGTGTTGCGAGTGACAAGCAGGGCATCGTGGCTTCGAGCCGTCGCCCAGATGATCGCGTCGGGAAGCCGAAGGCGGTCGGTGCGTCGGATGTGCACGGCTTGATCCGCCACGGCCTGCGTGATGGGTAGGATTTCGAACCGACCGAGAAAACTTCGGAGGAGGCGGTCCTCGTCGTCGCTCTGAGCGCCGACCAAGACCTCCATCCAGGTGATCACACTGATCGCTGGCGCCCGATAACGCTGCAGTTCGGCCCGTGCGGCCTCGACGCCGCGGAGATAGTCAACGAGGACGTTTGTATCGATGACGGCGTTCACTGACGACCCATTCCGCCCTCAGAGTGTCCTGGTATTCCAGACTATCGACATCGCGCGAGCGCCAGATGCCGAAGGCTTCTTCGCTGGGTGGCGCCTTCCGGCTCGTATACGCCTCAACCGCTCGCCGAATTGCCTCGGCGCGCGAGATCTTCTCTCGCAGGCAGATCTCCGAAAGCGCTTTCAGCGCCTTCTCAGACAGTTCAATGATCGTCCGCATGGCGTCATCATATATCGTCATCAGATGTTAAGTCAAGCCAGGAGACTCAAAAGGTCAAGACGGAGCCCGTCTGCATCGGCGCCAATACGCAGCGTGGACCCGCGCGCGGACACCACGAAAGGGGATCTATGAAGGCACATCATCGGCTCGGCGGTTCGTTGCTCATTGGTCTGCTCCCGTTTATCGGTGTGGCAGACGCGGAGGCCCGCGGCTTCAAGGTCTACGGGTACGCGACCCCTTCGCAGGGCGACGTTGAACTCGTCTACTGGTTCGACCACGTGCTGCAGTCCAGCGCGTCGTACGAGTTCGCGGGTCGCCCGCCGACGACTGTGGACAAGGAGGGCCTGTCCCGCCACTCCGTTGAGTTGGAATACGGCGTGACCGACCGCTGGACCATCGCAGCGTACGCGGACTTCGAAGACGCGCCGAACGAGAGTTTCGAGTACGTGCAGTTCCGCACCGTGGTGTCGCGTTACCGGCTTTTCGAAGCCGGCGAGCGGCTTTGGGACACCGCCTTGTACTTCGAGTACTACATGCCCAATACCGCGTACGACCAACCGGAGAAACTGGAAACGCGCCTGATCTTCGAAAAGACCTTCGCGCCGGTAAACGTGCGAATCAACCCGATTTTCGAGAAGACCTTCAGCACCGCCGACGTGGAGGAGGGCGTGGAGTTCGAATACGCCGCGGGGGTGTACACGCCAATGGGCCCGGTCCGCCTCGGCCTGGAATTCTACGGCTCGCTGGGCCAGTTCAGCGACTGGAAGCCGTGGGATGCGCAAACCCACTACCTATTTCCAGCCGCGAAATTCCCCCTCGGCCCCACCGACGTGGATTTCGGCGTCGGCGTGGGCCTCACCCAGGCCAGCGACGATCTGCTGGTGAAGACGATCGTCGCGTACGAGTTCTAATCCAAGCAGAGACAGGAAACGGGAAGCGTGGCATCAGTCGGATAGAGCACTTGCTTCACACTCGGCAGAACGCACCCTCCTCCACAGCACTCCAACTCAGGAAGCCCAACTCCGGCAAAGGGTTTTCCCTTTCCGGCAATTTTGGCCTGAGTAGGCCTGAATAGGCTGGAAAGCGGTGGGCGTGAGCACATTCCGAGCACAATTCGTTAGAATTCGCCTCCAAGACCCCTATACGCTGGAGACCGAACTTCGTTTCAGCCGCGGCGGCTCATTCTCTCGCTAGCCGCCGTCGGCTGCAAACGCTTGTTACCCCGCACCTGGTGCTGTCGCGTTAGGAAGACCGGGTGGGGACTGCAAGTCTCTCCAAAGTTCCTCTGCGCTGCCCGCCCGGAACGCGGCGTGTCGGCGGAGGGCCTTTTCTAGCGCGAAGTTCAGAGGAGGCGACAATTGCAGCGCCATCTCACGAGGACGGCCAGCGAGAATCTCCTCTCGGGTGAATCGGAGTTCCTTGCTGTGCGCAAGCTGTAGAAACAACAGGCCGAGGTGATAGATGTCGATTCGGTGGTCGAGCGGACCGTACTCCTCGGGATCGAGAGCCTCTGGTGGGCGCATCCACTCGGCCAGAGTATTCGCCGCGTCCAGTTCTCCAAACACCTTGCTGACACCCAAGTCGCCGAGCTTAAAGTTAATTGCCCCAGGATTCGCGGCACTCATTTCGTCTCGCGCAAACGCCGCGAAGACGTTGTTGAGGTGAATGTCCTGATGGGCATACTGGTTCACATGGAGATACTGGACTGCCTGTAAGAGACAACGGGCTATTGGCATGATCCAGACTGAGCCATCGAATTTGTCTAGGGTAAAGAGCTGAGTGAGTGGACAATAGCAGCGCTCCGTAACTATGTAAAAGGTGTCACGGTACTCAAAGGCATCGTACACATAGGTGATGTGGGGGTGCCGCAGCAGCAAGAGGCGTTGGACCTCGGCCATCGTGGCCGCTTGGACTTCTTCGTACGAGCGCACCGGCTTCATCACCTTGACCGCAAGGTCATTGCGCCATCTATCCGTGCACCCGAAGACGAGCCCGAAGGAACCCTCACCGATGCTCTCGCCCATGGTGTAGGTCGTTCCCGTCGCGAGGCTCGTTATTACTTCGCCTGGACTCGGAGGAATGACGCTCTTTACAGGGGGCGGAACGGGAGGGAGTTGGTCGTTACTCACGTGCTTTACCTTTGTGCAGCCGAACGTTTGACATGAGCGACGGCCAACAGCGGGCTTCGC
>JBFLXB010000028.1 GCA_040757335.1 Nitrospirota bacterium
CGGAGCAGGCGACACGGGCGCTGTCCGCCGACCAACCCAACGGCCAGTCCCCGGTGCCTACGGCCCGTGGGATTCTTCCGGGATGGATTGATGGTTCGACAAGTCATTTTTTCAGCACCCTGCTAGGGTGGCCAGGGGACGGCTCGGGCTCCAACCCGGTACCGCTATTGGGTACGCGGCGGGATGTACGCCTGGGGGATCAGGTCGGCTCGTAGGAGCTAGGCCAATACGGTCGCATCGAGCTTGTCGGTCTTAGTCCGCGCACTCGCGATGGCCTTCGTCTTGAGCGGATGCGCCAACACCAAATCCGGGTACCGGTCAATAACTCATAGAGCCACATCCAGTTGCCCGTCGCTTCGACCACCAAGCGCGCATCAGACGGCTGCGCTCCGAAGTAGGCCCACAGCGTCTCGGGCTCGTTGCGTAGGTTGCGCTGGTCGAGCGAGCGCGTCACCCAGGTGGCGCATGACGTGGAACTTGTCGAACAGGATCGACCTTTCAACTGGCCCGGTCAGAAAGCGCGGAGCTCCCGGAATACGATAAGATCCTCGGAGAGGAGGTCTGAGCGTGGACAAGAGGAAACAACGCAAGCTTGAAAGGGCGGGCTGGCGGGTCGGCTCGCCGGCTGAGTTTCTCCGACTCTCGCCGGAGGAGGCCGCTCTTATCGAACAGGCTCCACATGCACCACGCCGGACACCGTAAACACGAACCCATCCCGCCTGAGCGGTCCGCAACGATCCCCTCCCTGATCCGCGAGGCGCTCCTCACTGCACCCAAGACAGCGCGAGAGCTTTCAGGCGAACTTCGCCTCTCCGAGCGCGAGGTGCTCCGTCACCTCGAACACCTGGAGCGATCGCTCAAGGAGGACGGCGCGAAGTTGGTCGTGGAGTCGCCTACCTGCTTGTCGTGTGGGTTTGTGTTCCGTAAGCGCGAGCGTCTGAACCGCCCCAGCCGGTGCCCCGTGTGCCGTGGCGAGCGTTTGTCGCCGGCGAGGTTCAGCGTGGAGCCGTCGCGCAACAAGTGACAGAAAGGCTCGCTGGATTCCCGCGTTCGCGGGAATGAGTGAAATCCCCCCTCCCCCCCCTTTGTTAAAGGGGGGACTGAAGGCTGTTCCAGCACATGGTGATGCTGTGTTTGCCCCCACGTAGACAGACGCTCAACGAAAACCTGCCAGCCACACCGGCAGCCGTTTCGATCCCCAGTCCCCGTGTCCGGCTTCGAATACGCCCGCGCACGCCATCCCGCAGCCGCTACATCGACCGTCTCCGGTCAGCGCCCATGCGGTGATCTCGTAGCCATCACGACCGATCAGCGTCTTGCCGCACGCATGACAATAGGTGCTCTGCCCTTCGGGGTCGTAGACATTGCCGGTGTATACGTACCGGAGGCCGTTCGTGATCGCGATCCGGCGCGCCCGCGTCAGCGTGGCGGGCGGCGTGGGCGGACGATCCAGCATTTTGTAGTCTGGGTGAAACGCGGTGAAGTGAAGCGGCACATCGGGGCCGAGGTGCTCGACCACCCAGCGCGTGAGCGCGTCGATCTCCGCGTCGGAGTCATTCTCGCCCGGGATCAGCAGCGTGGTGATCTCAAACCACACCGAGGTGTGTCGCTTGAGGTAGACCAGCGTGTCGAGCACGGGTTGCAGGTGCGAGGCCGTGACCTCGTGGTAGAAGCGCTCGGTGAATCCCTTGAGATCCACGTTCGCCGCGTCCATGTGTTGATAGAACTCACGCCGCGGCTCGTCGCACACGTACCCCGCGGTCACGGCGACCGCTTTGATGCCTTCAGCGCGACACGCTTTTGCCACGTCGATCGCGTATTCGTGGAAGATCACCGGGTCGTTGTACGTCATGGCCACGCTGCGGCATCCCAGCGAACGCGCAGCGCGGGCGATGGTCTCGGGCGATGCCTCGTCGGCCAACGTGTCGGTCTCGCGCGACTTGCTGATGTCCCAGTTCTGGCAAAACTTGCAGGCGAGGTTACAGCCCGCGGTGCCGAACGAGAGCACGGGGGTACCTGGGAGAAAGTGGTTCAGCGGTTTTTTCTCGATGGGATCCACGCAAAAACCGCTCGATCGTCCGTAGGTCGTGAGGACGATCTGATCGCCCTGCCGGCTGCGAACAAAACAGAATCCTTGCCGGCCTCGTGCAGCTTGCAGAACCGCGGGCAGAGGTCGCACTGCACCCGCCCGTCCTCGAGGCGATGCCAATACCGAGTAGGGACAATGGTTGACATGGAAGGACTCCCTTGCAGGCTGCTCAAAAAGCTCCAGCTACAAGGCCGCAGAGAGGAGGAAACCGGAGCGTACTGGGTCGTACGTGAGGATTTCCGACGACCGAGAATCTGCACTGCACCGTAGGTGCACTATGAAATGAGAGCCTCCTCACAGATCGCGAAGCAACGCAGTAGCTGGACTTTTTCAGCAGCCTGTACGACTACTGTTGGCCCTCGTGGCAATAACTGCACGACCCAGCCACGCTGCCGGCCAGGAAATAGTTGGGTGGATCCTGATCGGCCGCGCGGAGGGCCAGTCCGATGTCGCGCCGGAAGGCCTCGATGTTGCGGTCCAGCAGCGGGTGATTGGTCCGTTGCCCCGGGGGGTCCAACTGCGCGGCCGCGGTCTCCATCTCCCGCAGAAGGTGGATCACTTCCTCGTGCTGCTCCGGCTTCAGTGCGCCGTTTCCCGCGAGGAGGGTTTTCAACGCACGACTGTCACGGGCCAGCGTCCACATTTTGGAGTGGACGTCGCTGGTCTCGATGTACTTGAAGTCCGGCGGATAGGTGAACTGCCGGATCTTCTCAGCGTGCTCGCATCCGGACGCGATCGCCAGGACCGCGACCACCGCCAGGACCGCCGAGACTCCGCTCCCGATCAGCCGCATCCGCCGCGTCCTCCCTTCATGCCGACGGTGGTCTCATCACGTCCCGAACCCCTTCCGCCAACAGTGCGGTCGCGTCGATCTCGCTCGTCGGGTTCGGGACCGTGTTGCAGGTGACGACGCGACGACATCCCGCCGCGATCAACTCATCGTGGGCCGTTCCCACGAAAATCCCGTGAACGGCGACGCAGACCGGACCGGGCATCCCGGTCTTGACCAGGGATCGAACGGTCTCGACCATGGTGCCGCCCGTGGAAATCACGTCGTCCACCAACACCGGCGTGCGGTCTCGCCACGCGTCCACGTCCGCGATCGAGACGCGCACCTCCCGGTCGTTCACGCGCGTCTTGGCCAACACCACGGAGGGTGCGCCCAACTTGCCCGCCACCGCGCTCACCCACTGTTGACTCTCGGCATCCGGGCCGACCAGGAGCGGGGCGTGAATGTGCGTGCCGATCCATTCGGCCAACAGCGGCGCCGCGCCGACCACGCGGGTGGGAATGGTGTAGAGTTCATCCAGCGCGCGGTAGCGATGGAGGTGGGGATCCACAGTCACCAGCCAGTCCACGTGGCTCGATGCCAGTGCGGCGAAGTATCGAGACGTGATCCCCTCGCCGGCCTGAAACCGCGCGTCTTGCCGCATGTACGGCAGATACGGCGCCACAAGGCCGACGCGGATCGCCCCGAGGTCGCGCGCGGTGGCCGCGATCCAGAGTACCGGGATGATCTTGTCGTCCGGGCGCGAGAGATCGGCCAGGATGACGACGTCGCGTCCCTCCACGGCCGAATCGAACCTCACGTAAGTCTCGCCGTCCGGGAACCGGCGCACCGTGATCCGAGCGGGTTCCGCGTCGATCGCGATCCCCAGCCGCGCCGCGGCGTCCTCCGCGCCGAAGGCAACGAGCAACGGCTTCACGAGGCTTCCTCGATGCGGACCACGTCCGTCTGCGCGTGGACGTACCCCATGGCGTACGCCAGTTCCCCCGGCGTCTCCGCGTGGACCGTGAGCAGCGGCTGGCCGACGTCGACCCTGGTGCCCAGCCGCACGTGCAGCTCGATGCCCGCCGCCGAGGCCTGGGGCGCGCCCGACAACTTGGCGATCCGCGCCAGCCGTCGGTTGTCGATCTCCGCCACGCGCCCCGCGCGCCGCGCCGCGACGACGGAGGTATGCCCGGCGAGCGGGGGCTCACGCATCCCGCCCTGGGCCTCGCAGATCGCCGCGAACTTCCGCCACGCGCGGCCGTCGTCCAACACCGCCCGCGCCGTCACGTACCCGGCGCCGAGCGGGGCCTTGCCCGCCAATTCGAGCACGTGACCCGCCAGACCCAACGACCGCTCGCGAAGCGCCCTCGGCGCGTCCGGTTCTCCGCGCAGCACGGCCACTGCGTCGCGCGCCTCCAGGGCGGGGCCCAGACCGCGGCCGACCGGCTGTGAGCCGTCCGTGATCACGACCAACACCTCCAGTCCCACGGCCCGGCCCACCAGGGTCAACCGCTCGCTCAGCGTGTAGGCCGCCTCCGCACTCCGCACCTTGGCGGTGGGGCCCACGGGAAGGTCCACCACCACGTGCGTCGAGCCTGCAGCCGCCTTCTTCGAGAGGATCGAGGCCACCAGTTGCCCTTCTCCGTCAAGATCGAGGGGCCGCGAGACCCGAATCAACACGTCGTCGGCTGGACTGAGCAACATGGCGCCCCCCCACACCACGCACCCGCCCTCTTTCCCCACCACTCTGCGCATCGCGGCGATGTCGAGCGCGACGGGCGCCAACGTCTCCATCGTATCCGCGGTGCCGGAGGGTGAGGTGATCGCCCGCGAGGAGGTCTTGGGCATGATGAGGCCGCACGCCGCCACGATGGGCACGATGATCAGAGACGTCCGGTTGCCGGGAATGCCCCCGACGCTGTGTTTGTCCGCGATCGGCCGCTGGCCCCAGTCGATGCGTTTGCCGACGTCGATCATCGCCCGCGTGAGGGCGACGCTCTCCTCCAAGTCGAGGCCGGCGCCCGCGCTGGCCGCGAGGAACGCGGCCAATTCCACGTCGGCATACCGACCGGCCGCGATGTCGCGAACGATGGCCGTGATCGCCTCCGGGTCCAGCCGATTCCCGTGCACCTTGGACCGCACGTATCCCAGCGAGTCGAGCGGCGGCGGATGCCTGACGGTAACGTAATCGCCGGCTTCGGCCCCGAGAAGCCGCCACGCCGCCTCCGAAAGCCCTGCTTCATCGCGGGCCAAGAGATCGGAGGTGACCACGTTCAGCGTCGCGATGATGGGCCGTCCGTCGCGGCGGACCTCGATCCGGGACTGCGCCTCGAACCCTTCGGACCGGCACACGTCGCAGTCCTGCCGCATGTAGATGACGGGTTCCTGATAGGTGTCGATGCCCAGTCGCTTGAGCCGCAGGCGGTGCAAACCGTTGAGCGGTGGTTGGATCGGGCTCATGCCAAGCGCACCACCTCGCGGTATTCCGGAACGCGGCAGGGCCACCCCAACTCTTCCTCGATGCGGTGGCGAAGCGCGTCCGCGGCCGCCGGTTCGCCGTGTACGATGAACGTCTTGCGAGGCGGTGTACGGAACGTCCGGAGCCAAGCCATGATCTCATCGGCGTCCGCGTGGGCGGAGATGTTGTTCATCGCTGCGACCTCCGCGTTGACCGGAACATACGCCCCGTGGATCTTGACCGACCGCGCGCCCGCGACCAGCGATGCGCCCCGCGTACCGGGAACCTGGTAGCCCGCGAACAGTATCGTATTCTTCGGGTCCGGGGCAAACGCCTTGATGTGGTGGACGACGCGGCCGCCGGTCGCCATGCCGCTCGCCGAGATGATGATCATCGGGCCCTCGCGGGTGTTCAGGCGTTTGGACTCCTGCATGTCGCCGACGACGTGGACCGATCGTCCGATCGCACGCCACTGATCGGGCGTGAGCCGGTGTTCGCCCTGATGGGCGGCGTAGACGCCGGTCGCATCGACGGCCATCGGGCTGTTGAGATACACTGGAATGTCGGGAATCCGCTTGGAGGCCTTCAATCGAGACACGAAAAACAGGACTGCCTGCGCCCGTCCCACGGCGAACGCGGGGATGATCAACACCCCGCCTCGCGTCGCGGTCCGGTTGATGATCGCCGCAAGCGCCTCCTCCGGGTCGGTCGGATCGTGACGCCGATCCCCGTAGGTGGACTCCAACACGAGATAGTCCGGGGCTGCGATCGTCGCCGGCGCCCGCATGATGGGATCGTGCGGGCGCCCCAGATCGCCCGAAAACGTCACGGTCGTCCCCGCCAGCGACAACGACACGTACGACGCGCCCAACAAGTGCCCGGACGGATCGAGCCGAACCGTGAGCCCGTCTCCCAGGTCGTGGACCTTCTCGTAGCCGATCGGTACCAGGCGCGTGAGCGCGTGTTGAGCGTCCAGACGCGTGAACAGCGGGAGGGCGGGCGCATGTTTGGAGTACCCGTGCCGGTTGGCGTATTGCGCTTCCTCCTCTTGGAGGTACCCGGAATCCGGAAGCAGGATGCCGCACAGATCTCGCGTGGCCTCGCTGCACAATACCGGTCCCGCGAACCCTTGTTTGACCAGTACGGGCAGGTAGCCGCTGTGATCAACGTGGGCGTGCGTCAACACGACCGCGTGGATCGACGCCGGATCGACGGGCAGCGGCGCCCAGTTCCGGAGGCGCAGGTGCTTGAACCCTTGAAAAAGGCCGCAGTCCACGAGGATTCTGCGCTTGGAGGCGATCACCAGGAATTTTGACCCGGTGACCGTTCCGGTGGCACCAAGAAACGTCAGGCGCATGGCATCAGGCGGCATCGTGTGTTATGTACCACAGGACGAGTACGCGCCGCCATGACCCGACGGGTCATCGGGGATCAACCGTTCGCAGTGGCAGCTGTGGGACCGAACCGGTCAAGCCGTGGAAGGCGGTAGGGTGGCGATGAGAATCCAGTAGTCGTGCACCGTGTTCACGACGCGCATGAAGTTCTCGAACTCCACGGGCTTTTGGATATAGGTGTTCACGCCAAGGTCATAACTCGCGACGATATCCTGCTCCCGTTGCGACACGGTGAGGATGATGACCGGAATCTTCTTCAGCGACTCGTCGCTCTTGATCCGTTTCAGCACGTCCAAGCCACTGACCTTCGGGAGGTTCAGATCGAGCAGGATCATCCCCGGCTGGGGGGAGGCGGCCGGGTTCTGATACTTGCCGCGCCGGTACAGGTAGTCCAGCGCTTCCTCACCGTCCCGCACCACCATCAGGTCGTTGCTGACGCGTCCCTTGGCGAACGCTCTGCGGGTAATCTCAATGTCCTGGAGGTTGTCTTCGACCAGGAGGATGGTGACCGGGCGAATGTGGTTGCTCATCAAGAGCCTTTCCGTGCGGCCGGGAGCGTGAACAAGAACGTGCTGCCCTTACCCGGCTCGGACTCGACCCAGATGCGGCCCCCGCACCCCTCGACGATCTTCTTGCAGATCGCCAGCCCCGCACCAGTGCCCTCGAACTCCTCCTGAGCGTGCAACCGCTCGAAGAGTTCGAAGATCCGATCCCGATACCGCTGGTCGATGCCGATGCCGTTGTCCGCCACCGCAACACGCACGAACCGGTCGTCCTCTGCCGACGAAATCGTGACGACGGGTTTCTGACTCGTATTGAATTTGATCGCGTTGGAGATGAGGTTCTTCAGCAGTTCCCGCAACTGCGTGGCGTCGCAGACCACAGTAGGCAGCGACGCGGGGTACCGAATCTCCGCCCCCCGACTTTGAATCGCATAGGCCAGGTCGCGTTCGGCCTGCGCCACCGCACGGTTCAGGTCGACCGGTTCAGAGGTCGGGGCTTTGCGCGACAACGCGGCAAGCGTCAGCAGATCGTGGATCAAATCCTTCATCCGAACCGCGGACTGTTTGAGGAAGTTCAGATACCGTTTGCCCTGGTCGTCGAACCGGTCGCCGTAGTCCTCCAACAAGAATCCTGCAAAGGCTTCAATGCCCCGCAGCGGCTCCTTGAGGTCGTGGGACACGACGTGCGTGAAGTCGTCCATCTCCCGCACCTTGGCCTCGAGTTGCCTGGCCTGCGCCCGCAGTTGTTCCTCCGCTCGCTTGCGCTCCGTTACGTCCCGGAGAATGCTGATGATGAGGGTGCCGTCGTCGGTGCGCATTGGGCTGAGGCTGATCTCCACTGGGAATTCCGTGCCGTCCTTCCTCCGGGCCGCGAGTTCCAACCCCGCGCCCATCGGACGGGTTTTTGGATCCTGGATGTACTGACGTCGCGAGGCGACGTGGCGCTCGCGTACGCGGTCCGGAATCAAGAGTTCCACCGGATGCCCCACCAGCTCATCGCGACGATACCCGAGGAGCACCTCGGTCTGAGCGTTCGCCAGGACAATGTTCCCTTCCGGATTGACCAACAAAATCGCGTCCGGGGCCGCCTCCAACAACCCGCGGAAGAGAGTATCCGTGCGACGGTTCTCGCGGTCGTCGCGTCTATCCCCGGCGCTCTTTGGCCGGAGGCGGTTGTCCGCCCCGGCGGTCGCAGGCGTGCGAGGCCTTTCCGTGCCCCTGCGACCCCCTGTTTTCTTCGCCAAACCCCGACTCCGCGGCCGCTTTGACCGTTCGTTGACCAAGGAAAACCAGACCCGTTATAATCGGGGCGCCTCTACCTCATCACCAACCCAGGAGTCCCTGACGATGAATGAGGCCTCGATCGCCATTCTGCTCGCGGAGGATAGTCCCTCCGACGCCCAGATCATCCAGCGATCACTCAAAAGAGGGACCGTCACTAATCCATTGGTGGTAGCGCCCGACGGCCAAGCTGCGCTCGATCTGCTTCGTGAACCGTCTTCTCGGTTCGGTGTGTTGATCCTCGACATCCACCTGCCCAAGGTCGGGGGCCTCGACGTCCTCAAAGAGGCCCGTCGCATCGATCCCGAACTCGTCGTGATCATGCTCACCGCTCGGGCGTCATTCCAGACCGCGGTCCAGGCGCTCCGCCGGGAGGGCGCCTTCGACTACCTGGAAAAATCCAAAGACGACCTCCCCCAGTTGGTCGACGCGGTTCGCCTGGCGCTGAAGCGCCGCGCACTCCGCCAGCAAACGCGCTGGAAGGTGATGTCGAAGACCGGGACCGACCCGGTCGTCGACATGCAGTTCATCAAAGACCGTTTCAACCTCTCCGACCGCGAGGTCGACGTGATCAAATGCCTCTGTCGAGGGGACACCAACAAGGAAATCGGTGAACGGCTCTTTATCAGCGACCTCACCGTCAAGGGGCATCTCAAACATATCTACCAGAAGATGGGCGCTCACACCCGTTCCGCCGTGGTCTCCACCGTCCTGTGGCCAACGCCGTGACCTCCCCGGAGACCCCTCAGCCGCCACAATTGTCGAAGCAAGTTTGACCGACAAGGCCTGAAAAGGCTACACCCCGAATGGGGTGTTCGGTGAACGCGAAGCCAGGTTTTTTTTTGACGAGTGGTGTCCCCAACGGGATTTGAACCCGTGTTGCCGCCGTGAAAGGGCGATGTCCTAGGCCGGGCTAGACGATGGGGACCCTTCCGAGCTTGCTTAGCCAAACGTAGGCGCGTTTTGCAGCGCCGAGGCTTGGAGAGGCTTTTGACCTTGCCTTGCTTCAACCTCGCTTGCGTAGCCGCCCGCAGGCCCTGAACTCAAGGGCCGAGGACGGAGATGTTTCGAAGAATTTGGTGAGCCGCCTGGGCCTCGAACCCAGGACACCCGCCTTAAAAGGGCGGTGCTCTACCAACTGAGCTAGCGGCTCACTCGTCTATTTCCAGTAAAAGGCGCGGGATCGTAGCAGACGGCCGCGCGCAGTGTCAAGCGCTGAACGCGCGTCGCAGCAGGATCGTCTGATCGCGCTTGGAGCCCGTGGAAATCAGATCCACCGGGCACCCCACCAGATCGGACAGTCGCTCCAAGTATCTCCGCGCGTTCACGGGGAGTTCCTCGTAGCGCGTAATGCCGACCGTGGGCTGCTTCCACCCGGGCAATGTCTCGTAGATCGGCTCGCACCGTTCGAAGTGCTCGGCCACCGCGGGAACCGTGGTCACCGTCGCCCCGCCCAAGCGATACGCGGTGCAGACCTTGATGTCGGAACAGTCGTCCAGGACGTCCAACTTGGTGATCGCCAAACCGGACAACCCGTTCAAGCGGACCGCGTAGCGGACGACCACCGCATCGAACCACCCGCAGCGCCGGGGTCTTCCGGTGGTGGCGCCGAATTCCTGACCCTTGGCCCGCAATTCCGCACCGCCCTGATCATCGTGGAGCTCGGTGGGAAACGGGCCCTCCCCGACTCGGGTCGAGTAGGCCTTGGCCACTCCCACTACGCGATCGATCCCGCCGGGCCCGATCCCGGTCCCGATCATCGCGCCGCCGGCCGTGGCGCTGGAGGAGGTGACGAAGGGGTACGTGCCGTGGTCCACGTCCAGCAACGTCCCCTGCGCGCCCTCGAACAACACACGGCGGCCCGACGCGATGGCCTGGTGCAGCAACTCGGCGGTGTCGGCGATGTACGGCCGTAATCGCTCCGCATAGCCGAGGTAAGCCTTATACACGGAGTCCACCTCAAACCCTTTGACGCCATATAGCTGACCGAGCAGGTAGTTCATGTCCGTGAGACTGCGGGTCAGCTTCAGGCGGAAGAGGTCGGGATCCAACAGGTCGGCGACGCGCAACCCGACCCTGGCCATCTTGTCGGCGTAGGCCGGACCGATGCCCCGTCCGGTGGTCCCGATCTTGCGAGCGCCTTTGTGTTTCTCGCTCTCTTTGTCGATCGCCTTGTGGTACGGCATGATCAGGTGCGCGCGGTCGCTGACGGCGAGACGGCCCTTCAGGTCGATGCCCTTGGCGGTGAGGGCGTCTACCTCATCCAGCAGGGCTGCCGGATCGATGACCACCCCGTTTCCGATCACGCACACCTTTCCGGGATGGAGAATGCCTGAAGGCACCAGGTGCAGGATGAACTGGTTGGTGTCGACCACCACGGTGTGTCCCGCGTTGTGGCCACCCTGGAAGCGCACGATCACTTCGGCGTCCGGAGCGAGGAGATCCACGATCTTCCCCTTCCCTTCGTCTCCCCACTGCGTACCGATCACGACCACTGCAGGCATCGCATCTCCACCATCGAACGGCTGAAACAAAACGAGCCCTGAACGCCCGGTTCAGGGCCGCGCCGGTGAACGCCGAACCACGGTATGTTGCCTCGCGCGGCGCGCAAAGTCAAGGCGACGGACGCCTCCCCATGCCCCCAAAGAAAAAGCGGAGGCGCCGATCAGTGGTCGATCGACGCCTCCGCGGTGCAGTCGTGACGCGGCGCTTAGTCGCGCGACGCGCTCAGGGTAAAGTCCATGTTGATGACCCGATCGCCGCTCAAGCTGACGGTCTTGGTCATCGTTGCGGTCGGGCTCGCCCACGCCTTGATGGTGTAGTTGCCATCCGGCACGTTGGGAATCGAGAACTCTCCGTCGGGGGTCGTCATGGCGAAATAGGGGTTGTCCAACACCAAGATGAACCCGTGCATATGGCTGTGGATGTGGCAGAACAGCTCCACCACGCCCGGGTTCTTGAACAACACGAACTTCTCGCGACCCTTCTGGTACAGCCCCAGATCAAACGGATTGGACGGCGAGATCGAGAACGCGCTGTGGAATACCGAGTCGCTGTTCGGGAAATCCACCGTGGTTCCCTTCAACACCGCCATGACCGACGGCTGGAACTGGAGGTTCAGGTGGTTCATCTCTGGGCGCTTCTCCGGAGCCTTGAAGCTCCCTGAAACCCCCTCCAGGTACACCACAATGTTGGCCGCGTTGTCCTTGCCCGCAACCCGGGCCTTGCCGCTGACCGTCCCTGCTTCGGCTGCCTCCACCGACGCCAGCGCCAGCGCGGCGAACACTGCTGCAAATCGAGACACGTTCATCGTCGCCTCCTTTCGACTACGACCGTGGGGGGAGCTGCGGGGGAATCACCTCCGGCAGCTCGCCGGTGAGAGTCTTGAGAAACGCCACCAAGTCCTTCTTTTCCGACTCGGTCAGGTTGAGTTTCAGGATCTTCGGGCTCTTGTTGGGATGGGGCCCGCCGCCCTGATTGTAGAACTCCACCACCTCGTCCAACGTGTTGAAGATGCCGGTGTGCATGTACGGCGCCGTCATGGAGATGTTGCGCAGCGTGGGCACCTTGAACGCCCCCTTGTCTTTTGGATCCTTCGTCACCGCGAAGCGTCCCACGTCTTCCTTGGCCGGGCCCTCCTGCGGCACGCCGAGATTGTGGAAGCTGCTGTCGGTCAAATTGGGGCCGCTGTGGCACTGCGTGCAGGCGGCTTTGCTGATGAACATGATGAGCCCGCGTTTCTCCTGCTCGGTGAGCGCCTTTTTGTCGCCCTTGGTATATCGATCGAACTTCGACTCTCCGGTCACGATGGTCCGCTCGAACGCCGCGATGGCCATCCCGACGTTCTTCATCGACGGAGGCCCCCCGAACACTTCCTTGAACTTTTCGTTGTAGTACGGGATGTCCGTGATCTCCTCGATCATCTGCTGCGGATTCGAGTTCATTTCGCGGGACGCCACGATCGGTCCGGTCGCCTGGTCCTCCATCGTGGCCGCCCGCCCGTCCCAGAACTGGGCCGAGTTGTAGGCGACGTTGATCACCGTGGGTGAATGCCGATCCAGCTCCTTTTCGTCGCCGAATCCCAGCGAACGCGGCAAACCGTCGCCGTATCCGAAGCTGGGGCTATGGCACGTGGCGCACGCCCAGTGATCGTTCGCCGACAACCGCGGGTCGAAGAAGAGCATCTTGCCCAACTCGACCTTCGCGGGGGTCTGAGGATTGCTCGCCGGAATCGGAACCGGCGGGAGCGGGCCCAGTTCGCCCGGAAGCCTGGTCATCTGATCCAGCGTCGAAATGCTGATCAACGTTCGGCGAGCCTTCTGGACTTTCGCATCCTGCGATTCGGCTCCGATCACCGGGGACATCGCCGCCACGGACGCGACGAGCGCGGTACCCGCCACCACCCACCGTACTGTTCGTGCCTTCATAACTGCCTCCTCCATTTGAAGAGCCACGATCCCTTTCCCAGCGCGCGGTTAAAGATATCAGCCGACTTGGGGCTGTCAAGGAACCTCCCGCTGACGCGGGTGTTGGGAAGCAGGAGAAGGAGACGACCGGGGGCGTTACGGTCGACCGACGGGTCGCCGTGGGCGGAGGGCCAGCGCGTCGTCGATGCGCGACCACAGATCGAGCCGGCCTTCGCCGGTTCGCGCGGACACGAACACCGGCGCCTGATCATGCGACAGGCTCAATGCGGCGGCGATGTGATCCTGCGCAGACCGGCGACGACCGCGCGGCACTTGATCGGCCTTGGTTGCGATGACGATTTCCGGAATGTGATAGGAGGACAGCCACTCGTGCATCGTGCGATCCAGCTCAGTCGGCGGGAGCCTGGGATCGACCAGTAACGCGACGGCGCGCAGTTCGGGCCGTCCGGTGAGGTACGCTTCGATCAGGGACCGCCAGTTCCGCTGGACGCTCCGGGGCACCCGCGCGTAGCCGTACCCGGGGAGATCGACGAAGAAGTACGCTCGGTTGACGAGGAAGAAGTTGATGGTTTGCGTCTTGCCGGGTGTCCCGCTCACCTTCGCCAAGCCACGCCGGCCCAACACCAGGTTGAGGAGCGACGACTTTCCCACGTTTGACCGGCCGGCGAACGCGATTTCGGGCCACTCCGACCGGGGAAACTCACTGGGTCGGGAGCACGAGCAGGCGAATGTGGCTTCGTAAACGCGCATACCGCTGCTGATCACCCCGCGGAACCGGCGATGAGCAGCGCACTTTAGCGAAGCCCGGCGGCGCTGTCAATCGCTCGATCGACCGGCCACACTCCCGGCAACGCGCCGCTGCGCGCCGATTGACTTGAATTTTTTGTTTGGTGTAGAGTGCAGCGGGATCAGGAGTTTGGCGTGTCGCTCGAGTTCGCCGTCACGTACGAGAAAGCGTCTAAGCTGTTCGAGGCGGGGCGATATCCCGAAGCGGAAGACCTGTACCTCAAGTTGATTGCCGGCGGCGGCAGCGGTTACGCGGATATCTACAATCGCTTGGGTCTGATCACCGCGTTCCAGGGACAAATCGAAACCGCCGCCGAGTGGTTCCACAAAGCGGTTCAAGCCAACCCACGGTACACCGAAGCGTGCCTCAACCTCGCAGTCACGTGCGCGGACCTGAGCCGGTACGACGACGCTCAACAGGCATACGACGACGCCGCTCGCTTGGTCAGAGAGACCCCGCGTACGGCGGACTTCTACGTTCGAGGGCGACTGGCAAACGAACACGCGGCGCTCGGCGACCGGTACACCAACCTGGGGCTGCACGACGAGGCTCTCGCTGAGTACCGAAAGGCGCTCGGCTTGTGCCCGACGTTCCCGGACATCATCACCAAGGTTGGGGTCGTGCTCCGCGAGCAAGGGGCGTACGACGAGGCCATCCGGGTGTTTCTCCGCGCCAAGGAACTCTCTCCGGAGTACGTGCCGGCCACGATTCACCTCGGTCTGACGTACTACATGAGCGGATTTCCCGATCTGGCCCGCGAAGAGTGGGAATCGATCCCCGCCGAGTCGCTCAACGGGGACCACACCGCGGTATATCTGGCCTTGGCGAAGAAGGACTGTTTGGATCCGGGTATGATCTCATAACAGGATCCCGTGGGGCCTCCGCCCACGCCGCTCCCATCCTCTTCGGTGTCCACCCCCCTCCTCCGCATCGTCGATCTGACCGTCGAGTTTCCAACCGCCCTGGGCTTCGCCCGCGCCGTCGACCGGGTCAGCCTGGAGATCTCCAAAGGCGAAGTGTTGGGCGTGGTCGGCGAGTCCGGCTGCGGAAAGAGCATGACCGCGCTGGCGGTGTTACGCCTGGTGCCTCCACCCGGTCGCATTACCGGAGGACGGGTTCTGCTCGATGAGCGCGACCTGCTCGCGCTCCCTCCGGTCGCTCTTCAGGCGATCCGCGGCAAGCGGATCGCGATGATCTTTCAAGAACCCATGACCGCGTTGAACCCCGTCATCACGGTGGGTGAGCAGATCGCCGAGATGCTCCGGCTCCACCTGCGCCTCTCGCGTTCGGCGGCAAAAACCCGTACCATCGACCTGCTGCGCCTCGTCGGCATTCCGTCTCCCGACAAACGATGGGCCGAGTATCCGCACCAACTCAGCGGCGGGATGCGCCAGCGCGTGATGATCGCGATGGCGATTTCGTGCGATCCCGACGTGGTGTTCGCGGATGAACCCACCACCGCGCTGGACGTCACGGTGCAGGCGCAGATTCTCGACCTCCTGGCCGATCTTCGAGAGCGGCTGGGAATGGCGATGGTGCTGATCTCTCACAACCTCGGGGTCATCGCCCAGGTCGCGCATCGCGTCGTCGTCATGTACGCCGGGCGCATCGTTGAGGAAACCACCACCTCACGGCTGTTTACCGCGCCGGAACATCCCTACACGCGCGGGCTGCTGGCGTCATTACCCCCTGCCGACCTTCGCACCGGACGCCCCAGACGGCTTGCGGCGATCCCCGGCACCGTTCCCACGCTCGGCGCGGTCCCCGGCGGGTGTGCGTTCGCCCCGCGGTGTCCGATCGTGGTCGAGCGATGCGCCCAGGACCCTCCGCTCGATTCGACGGGTACCGATCATCGCACGCGGTGCTGGCTCGCCGGATCCGGCTCATGACTCCCGGCGTCGAACAAACCGCGCTTCCCTCGCGCCCGTCCGATGACGTGTTGCTCGACGTTCATGGGCTCGCCAAGTACTTCCCGGTTCGTTCCGGCGTGTTCGGCGCACACCGTGGTCAACGCGTTCACGCGGTCGACGGCGTGTCGATCCAGATCAAACGCGGCGAGGTGCTGGGCCTGGTGGGGGAATCGGGCTGCGGAAAGTCGACCACTGGGCGCCTGATTCTCCGGCTGATCGAACCCTCCGCCGGAACGATTCGATTCTTGGGTCAGGACCTCTTGGCCGTGGGATCACGCCAACTCAAAACGCTCCGGCGAGACTTGCAGATCGTGTTTCAAGACCCTTTCGCCTCGCTCAACCCGCGTATGCGGATCGGGACGATCCTTGAGGAGCCGCTGGTCATCCACGGCGTCGGGTCCCGGTCGGAACGCGCCGAACGGGTCCGCGTGATGGTGGAGAAAGTGGGCCTCACGCCCGACGCGCTCGCTCGGTATCCCCACGAGTTCAGCGGCGGGCAACGCCAGCGCATCGGCATCGCCCGCGCCCTGATCCTCAACCCGCGACTTGTGGTGGCGGACGAACCGGTGTCGTCGCTCGACGTGTCGATCCAGGCCCAGATCGTCAATCTGCTGCAGGACCTCCAACAGGAGTACCGCTTGTCCCTCCTGTTCATCGCCCATGACCTGGTCATGGTTCGTCACATCAGCGACCGAGTGGCGGTCATGTACCTGGGGCGGATCGTGGAATTGACGACCGCCGACGCCCTGTTCGAGCGCCCGTTGCATCCCTACACCCAGGCGCTCATGGCTGCCATTCCTGTCCCCGATCCGAATGTGGTCCACCACCGCGTGCCGCTCGAAGGCGATCCGCCCAGCCCCATTGACCTCCCGCAAGGATGCCGATTCTATTCGCGGTGCCCCAAACGGATACCTGAGTGCCTGCGGATCGATCCCCAGTTGACGGAAATCGAGCCCGGACACTGGGCGGCCTGCATTCGAGCCAACGAGCCGGGCTGGCTGACTCGTTAGTCGGACATCGGTCCGCCGAGGTGCATCGCGGCGTTCACCGCGTCAAGCGTCTGGGAAGCGGTCGCCCTCGCTCGCTCGGCACCGGCCTTGATCGCGCGCTCGACCGCGGTAGGGTCCTCCTCCAGCGCGGCCCGTCGCTCCCAGATCGGCTGCAAGCGTCCGACTACGGCGTCGGCCAAGAGCCCCTTGCACTCGATGCACCCGATCGCCGCGGTGCGGCATTCCACGTTCACCCGGTCAATGACCGCGGTTGATGAGAACACCTTGTGCAGATCAAAGACGGGGCACACGTCCGGATTTCCGGGATCGCTCCGGCGCTTGCGGGCGGGATCAGTGACCATGGTGCGAAGCTTTTCACGGACCGTGGGCTCCGGGTCCGAGAGATAGATGGCGTTGTTGTAGCTCTTGCTCATCTTCCTGCCGTCGGTCCCCGGAAGTTTGGGGGTCTGAGTCAGCAGCGGTTGCGGCTCGGGGAACACGTCGCCGTACAGATGGTTAAACCGCCGCGCAATCTCGCGGGTGATCTCGAGGTGCGGGAGTTGGTCTTGCCCCACCGGGACCGCGTCGGCGCGGTACAGCAAGATGTCCGCGGACTGCAGGACGGGATACCCCATGAACCCGTAACTGGTGAGATCGCGTTCAGCCAACTGCTCCTGCTGTTCCTTGTACGTCGGGTTGCGCTCGAGCCACGGCACGGGAACGATCATCGACAACAACAGGTGCAGGATCGCGTGCTCCGGAACCGACGACTGCACGAAGATCGTGGATCGAGCGGGGTCGAGTCCGGCCGCGAGCCAGTCGAACAACATCTCCCGCGTGAACGAACGAATACGACGCGTGTCGGCGAAATTGGTGGACACCGCGTGCCAGTCCGCCACCATGTAGAAACACTCGTGGGTATCCTGCAACGCCACCCAATTGGCCAGCGCGCCGACGTAGTTGCCGAGGTGCAAGCGGCCGCTGGGCTGCATGCCGCTTAGAATGCGTTGCCGGGGGGCCATGGTTCCTCCTTTAACGCCGCTGCTCAAGGCTCAGAGAATGAGGTTGATCAAAGCCGAGGACAGCGGTCCCAGAATACGATACACGATTCGGAACGGGTCCAGGAACACCAGCGCAATCACGATAAACATCCCGTACGGCTCGAGTCCGGCGAGCCACTGCGACCCGCCCGCGGGCAACAGCCCGACGAGGACCCGCCCCCCGTCAAGCGGGGGAATCGGCAGCAGGTTGAACAACATCAGCGCCACGTTGATGAACACGCCGTATGCCAACATCTGGGCAATCGGCTCCGCGATCCGAAAGCCCGGCTCACCTCCCCCGCTCAAGTCGACGCTCCGCACGTCGGACAACGCCCCAAGCCCGTGCAGCAACATACCGGACACCACGGCGAGGGCCAGGTTGGTGAGCGGACCCGCGGCGGCCACCCAGACCATATCCGCCTTGGGGCGCCGGAGGTTCATGAAGTTCACCGGGACCGGCTTGGCATAGCCGAACACGAAGCCGGGTTGACCCGTCATGAGCAGCGGACCGACGTACAGCAGCAGCGGCAACAGAATCGTACCGAAGGGATCGATGTGGACCAAGGGGTTGAGCGTGAGCCGCCCCAGATATTTGGCCGTGGGATCGCCCTTCCTGTCCGCCACAAAGCCGTGCGCCGCTTCGTGGAACGTGATCGCAAGGAGGACCGGAAGGGCCACGATCGACAGACCGTGGATGATCGGGGCGAATTGCGCCATCACAAGGCGGGAACGAACCGACCGTTTCTGATCTGGATCCAGGAGAATTCGCGCTGCACCTCTCCTTCGGGGCCGAATCCCGTGATCCCCGAGACGCCCGAGCGGGCGGTGGTTTTGGTCAGCTCCTCCCGCAATCGCTCGCCGGTCGCGGCTCCGCCCTTCAATCCGCGAACGAGGAGCAACGTCGCATCGTACGCGAGCGCGGCGAACACGTCCGGGGCCTCATGGTACCTCGCGCGATACTGTTTGACGAACTGCTGCACGGAGGCGTCCTGCGAATTGGCGAAAAATGCGTCGACGAAAATCGCGTCCTCCACGAACTTCCCGCCGTTGGCGATCACGGCGCGGTTGTTCCAACCGCTGGATCCCAACAACGGGACCGCGATGTCGTAGAACCGCAGCTGCGAGGCGATCAGCCCCACGGTTTCGCCGTCTCCCGGCAGGAACGCGGCGTCGAAACCCGGGAGGTATACCGGGTCCGGGGCGGGGACATTGGGAGCAATGTTTTCGGCCGGGAGGGTCTCCATGACCCCCTCCTGCCGGAGGTCGACCTCCTTCAGCCGTTTGATCTCCGACCCGAAATCCACGGCTCCCGGTTGATAGGTTGCCGAAAAAATCAGGCGCCCGCCCTGACGCGTCACCTCATCGGAAAACGCCGTCACGATGTCGACCGAGTATCGGTCTTGGGGCGCAAGCACCACGAACCGCTTCAGGCCCAGATGTTGCGTGGCGTACCGCGCCACCGCGAGCCCCTCGGCCTGTGCCGTGAGCGCGGTTCGAAACAGATAGCGGTTCGGGGGCATCGGTCCGGTCGCGGTCGGGCTTACCGCGGGCACCCTCCACTGCGCGGCTCGCGCGGCCACGACGGGCCCTTCCCGGCTGAGCACGGGCCCCACGATTCCCACACACCGAGCCTCCCGGCACGTTTGATCCAGCACGCTACCCAGGCGAGCGAGGTCTCCGCCGTAGTCTTTGGCCGCCAACATGACGGAGGGGTCCGCTCCTTCGGCGCGACCCGATTCCACGGCCAGTTGGGCCCCCCGCAGTAGGCTGGTTGCGTACGGTTGCAACGCACCGTGGTACGGCAACGGCAGGACGATGACCGCTTTCGCCGATCGAAGCCGCGCGCGATTCGTCTCCAGAGTTTTGACCGCCTCGGCGGCCAACTCATGCCCGGGAAAGGCGGTCAAAAATGCCTGCAGCATCCGTTCTTGATCGAACCCCTCCCCGGTCGCGCCGTAGAGCTGCGCGGCCCGGACCAGCGCGATATCGGCCGGGAACTGTCCGGGGAACGCGTCGGCGACGGATTCCACCTCGCTGGGAACCTGCGCCTGGGCGATCAACTCCCGGATCCGCGCGTCCGCTAGGGCCGGGTCCGCCACGTCCGCGGGAAGCGCGCGCTCGTCCATGAGCAACGACACACCGCGCGCCAAGTCGCGGTCCTCGATCGCGAGGGTGATCAACGTCTCGTAGGCCTGCAGGCGCAAGCCCGGGGCCGCTTCCGAGGCCGCCAGCACGGCAAGCAGCTTGGCGGCCTTGGGTTTGTCCCCCACCCCAAGGTAGGCGGACGCAAGATCCAACCGCGCGCGATCGGCGTAGCCGCCGTCGAGGCCCGTTGCCAACACGTCGGACAACAGGCTGATCGCAGGCTGATAGGCTTTCTGCTCCACACGGATGTGCCCCAGCAGTGTGGCCGCTTCCGCCCGCAGGTCGCTTTTGGGAAATTCCGCAAGAAACTTCTCGAAGGTCGCAGCCGCACCGGCGCCGTCGCCCGATGCGTACTGGTGCTGACCCCGCGCAAAGGCGGCGCGTTCCTGCGGGGAGGCTCCGCCCCCTCCCTGCGCCCCGATGGGAGCACTGACCGCGAGGTGGATCAGAGCCAACAGCGCGCACGCCGCAAAAGCTGTCGCAGACCGACGCCGCACGCCCGTCACGAAAAAAGTCTTCACGCGCATCCGGTCCCGGCGAGTGACGCCGCGCGTCACCACGCCGCGACGGTTATACGAGAACAGTGGTCCGAAATCAAGGCAGAAGGAACCGGGAGCCGTTGACATCGGAGGAGCCCTGGGCTACTGTTCCGGCCAAATGTCGCGGCCCATGATCATGCGACGCGGTATCGGATGCCTTCTCTGCTTGTACGCGATTACGGCCGTCCCTGAGGCGCGTTCCGTCACCCCGGTCTCTGATCTCGCGGCACGAGCCGCCGCGTGCGACCAAGGCCTCCAGCAGTCGAGCGAGCTTCGAAAGTACCGGGAGAATTGGCAGAAATGCATCGACCGGTACGCGGACCTGGTCGCCGCCAGTTCCGATCCCCAAGCCAAGCGATCGGCCCTGAAGCGGCAGGCCGAGTTGGCGCAAGAACTGGCGCGTCGCTCCGGCCGTCGAGACGATGACCAAACCGCCCAGCGGCTGCTCGCCCAATTCGCTGCGTCGACGACGAGTTCCGACCCGCCGTCCGCGTCACCCTCACCGAATCTGTCGCGGGTACGGGTCGTGATTGATCCCGGACACGGAGGGAAGGACCCGGGTACCGTCGGCGCCAACGGCTTGCAAGAAAAGGACGTCGTCCTCGACGTTGCCAAACGCGTCCAGAAATTGCTGGCACGGCGCGAGCAGATCGAACCGTTCTTGACCCGAACCGACGACCACTTCGTCTCGTTGGAGGAACGGACCACCTTTGCGCAACGGCGCGAAGCGGACCTGTTCATCTCCATCCACGTGAACTCAAGTCCCCGAAGGGACACCAAAGGGCTCGAAGTCTACGTGTTGGGCCGGGCCAGCGACGCCGATGCCGACGCGACGGCGGCGAGAGAGAACGACGAACCCGGCCACGACCAGCCGGACGTCACCGCCATCATCCGGTCGATGCTCGGAGACCTGTCGAGCACTCGGCAGGAAGAGCAATCGCTCGAGCTGGCCGATACCCTGAGGCGATCCGTCATCCAGAGGGTGGAGGGACGCTACGAACTCGTTGATCTCGGGATCAAGCGCGCGCCCTTCTATGTGCTGTTGAACGCGGGCGTGCCGAGCATTCTGTCCGAACTCGCGTTTTTGAGCAATCCTGACGACGCCGCCCGACTGCGCCGCTCGGAGTTTCGCCAAGTGATCGCCGAAGCCCTCGCCACTGGAATCGCGAAGTACGCGGCGTCTTCCTTGCTCGCGCAGTCGAATTGACTTCGGATTTTCCCACACCCCACCGTGAACCATGCCCGTTGTTCGTCTGACCATCGAATACGACGGCACCGCGTATCACGGCTGGCAGCGTCAACCGTCGGTCGCCACGATTCAGGGCACGATCGAATCGGCGATCCACAGGATCTGCGGAGAACACGCCACCGTGGTCGGTTCCGGTCGGACCGACGCCGGCGTCCATGCCGCGGCCCAGATCGCGCACTTTGAGACCGGGGCTTCCCTGACCCCGGAGGCGTGGCGTCGGGCGCTCAACGCCCTGCTCCCCGCCGACGTGAAAATCATCGCCGCGGATGCCGTTGCGGACTCGTTTCACGCCAGGTTCTCAGCGGTCCGCAAGCGCTACGAATACCGCATTTGGAACCGCCCCGCCCCGTCGCCGCTGGAACGGCGGACATCGTGGCACGTGCCCCATCGGCTGGACCTTTCCGCCATGCGTCGCGCCGCCGCGTCGCTGATCGGCACCCACGACTTTCGGGCGTTTGAAGCGGCGGATCCTTCGCACGGGGAGGCGCGCGATACCCGATGCCGCCTGACGCGCTGCTCGATCCGCAGGCAAGGGCACGTGGTGGTCGTGGAGATCGAGAGCAACCGTTTCTTGAAGTACATGGTGCGCAACATCGTTGGAACGCTGGTGGAGGTCGGCGTCGCCCGTCGGCCCGCAGCCGACACGGCGCGAATCCTCCGCTCACGCGACCGTCGCCACGCGGGAGTGACGGCTCCGGCTCACGGGTTGACGCTGATTGCGGTACGGTACGGGAAACCGGTACGGCCGGACCGCGGATGACCATGACGCGGGCCGCGGAGATCGGGACTACCGGCCGTTGGCTTGGAACGTGTACCGAATGATCGCTTCGCGGTCCTTCGGATCGAGATGGAGGAACGACGCCGCGATCTCATACACGGCGCCGGATGGGCGGGCCACCAGCCGCTGGCGGACGACCTCGGCAAACGCCCGTATCCTGACCTGCGAGTCTCCCGGCAGCACCATCACGACGTCCACGAACTCGCCCTGTTCGATCGGCTCGTCGCTGGGAAATCGAACGCCGGCTCCGCTCAAATTGATCGGGGTGGGTCGGACCGCCGGAGCCAACTCCTCGGATTCCAGTCGGACCAGCAGGCGGTCAACCTTGCGCTCGATCCGCTCGAGCGCGGCGCGCACCGGATCGTCGCTCACCGGACCGGGCTCAGGGTCCGTGCGGATCGAGGCCTCCACCGCTCCTCGACCGATCGTGCGGAACCCGAAGGGAATGAGCACGTCGACGCGGCGATAGAGTCGCTTGTCTGGCTCGTCACCCGGCATGGGTCCTCGTTTGTTCGACGCGCGCGCCGGCGTCAGGCTCCGCCGCGGGAAGGCGAATCGTAAAGACGGTTCGACCCGGACGGGTTTCGACGTCAATCTCGCCCCGGTGAGCGCGAACCATTCCGTAACACAGCGAGAGCCCCAACCCGGTTCCTCGCCCCACCTCTTTCGTGGTGAAGAAGGGGTCGAAAATTTTCGAAAGGTGCTGGGAGGGTATCCCCTGCCCGTTGTCGGATACCGCCAACTCCACCGTGCGCCCACGCGATCGCGTCGCAATCTCGATCGCTCCCTGCGTCTCGATCGCGTCGTATCCGTTGTTGATCAAATTCACGAGCACCTGTTCGAGTTGTTGCGCGTCGCCCCATACCAGCGCCGGCTCCGGAGAGAGCGCGGTTCGGACTTCAATCTCGGGCCGACTGGCCCGGAGCGGAAGGAGGGCGGTCACGCCCTCGACCACCGCGTTGCAGTTGACCACGGAGAGGTTGATCGGCTCGGGTCTGGAGAACCGCAACAGGCTTTGTACGATCGCCTTCGCGCCGTCCGCTCCCGCCGCCATCGCGGCGATGAGACGCCGCTCGTCCTCGGGTCGCCCCGGGTCGTTCAGCATGTGGGAATACGCCACCAACGGGACCAGCTTGTTGTTGAGTTCGTGCGCGACGCCGGCCACGAGGGTCCCGAGCGACGCGAGTTTCTCCTGTTGAAAACTTCTCCGCTGAGCGGCTTCTATTTCCTTGGTCTTGGCTTCCACCTTGGTCTCGAGGGACCGGTTCAGGTCCTCCAGCTGGGACTGGACGCGGGCGAACGCGAGGAGCTGCCCCACCACGGTCGCGAGAAGCACGAACACGGCTTCGTGTTCCGTCGTGAAAAACCTCGGGTGGGGGTGACTCAAATTCAGCACGCCGATCACCTGATCGCCTGAAAACAGGGGGAAACACAAGAGCGACCGCACCGAGGGGGAACGGTCGAGAAAGCGCGGATCCCGACGGGTATCGTTCACCCGAATCGCCTGCCCTCCCAGCGCCACGGCCCCGGCAATGCCTTCACCCAGGTCGAAGGAACGCGGAGCCTCGCCGGGGCGAACCGTTGCAGCGCCGGCCCCTGCAAGGTTGACGAGGCACCGGCGATCCGCGGCCCGCAACATGATCGAGCAGGAGTGCAGACCGAGTTCCTGGGTCAACACGCTGACCACCTGGTCACCGATCGACGCGAGGTCGAATACCCCGGAAAGGCGCCTCGCCAATCGCTGGACGATCGCGAGACTTTCGAGCAGGTCGGGAGCGGGGGGACCCGATCGGCCCACGGGCGCGGCCCGGTGAGATCGATCGGCCATGGACGCACGACGCGTCGCACTGGGCCTGGAACCCTTGCCCCGGGGCGCGGTGCTCGTGCGCGTGGGGCGGCTCATCGGTCGAGGAATTGGGGCTGCCGTTTCTCGAGAAACGCAGAGACTCCCTCACGCTTGTCCGCGCTCTCGCATACGGTTCCGAACAGCTCTGACTCCAACGCCTGCCCGTCGGCCAGGGACCGTTCGTTGCCTTCCCTGATCGCGCGAAGAGCGGCCCTCACCGCCACTGCGCTTTTGCCCGCGATTTTTTTGGCGAGTCCTTGCGCCTGCTTGACGACCTCTGCGTCCGGCACGACCTTGTTCACGAGTCCGATGGCCTTGGCCTCCGGAGCGGGCACCTTGTCGCCGGTCAGAATCAGTTCGATCGCCTTGGCCTGTCCGACCAGGCGAGGAAGCCGTTGGGTGCCGCCGAAGCCGGGGATGATCCCCAGGTCGATTTCCGGCTGCCCGAGCCGGACCCGCTCGCTCGCCACGCGTAGGTGGCACGCCATCGCGAACTCCAACCCTCCGCCGAGACAGAACAGGCCGTTGATCGCTGCGATGACCGGCTTGTCCATCTGTTCGATCCGGTCGAAAATCCGTTGCCCCCGCGCCGTGAGTTCACGTCCCTTCGCCGCATCGGTGATGCCCGCCACTTCCTTGACGTCCGCCCCGGAAATGAAGAACGAGCCCGCGCCGGTGAACACGATCGCCTTCACCGCGGCGTCGGCCGCGAGCTCATGGAAGAGACTCTCCAACTCGCTCATCACCGGGCTGCTGAGGGCGTTGGCCGGCGGATTGTTGAACACCACCGTGGCCACCCGGTCCTCGGTTGTGCTGGTCAGATACTGCCGTCCCATCGCGAACTCCTCTGAACCCTAGTATGTGAAGAAACCCCGCTTCACCTTGGTCCCTAAGAAGCCGGCCGCCACCATCCGTTTGAGCATCGGCGCCGGCCAGAATCGCGGGCCGAGTTCGCGAGCCAGGCGTTCCAATTCTCCGAGCACGACATCGAGCCCCAAGTGATCGGCATAGTGCAGCGGTCCGCCCTTGTCCTGGGGGAACCCCGTGCCCGCCATCATCGCGATGTCGATGTCCGACGCGGTCGCCACGCCCTCCTGGAGACAAATCACGGCCTCGTTGACGAGCGGCAACAACACGCGGTGCGGGGAACACGCCGTGCCGCGGATTCCCGTTTGCTTCTGGACCTCCGCGATGAGCCGAGGCAGCGAGGCATCGGGGCGGTCGTCGTACGTAAAGAACCCTGCTCCGGACTTTGTCCCGAGGCGTCCGGCCTTGACCATCGCGCCCAGAATCGCGGCGGGCTGCATCCGCGGACCGAAGGAATCGTACAGCACATCCGCAACTTTCGCCGCGACGTCGAGTCCGATCATGTCGGTCAGGGCAAACGGCCCCATGGGTAACCCCAGCGCGACCAGAGCCGCGTCGACGCGTTTCGCCTCGTCGACCGCGGTCTCGGGCGTGCCGATCTCTTGGAGTGCGACCGCCGCCTCGTTGAGGTAGGGCATCAAGAGTCGGTTGACGAGGAACCCCGCACATTCCTGAACCCGGACCGGAATCTTCCGCAGGCTTTCGGCGAAGGTGACCGCATCGTCCACGGTCTCAGACGAGGTGGCCAACCCGGGAATGACCTCCACCAATTTCATGACGTGCGCGGGATTGAAAAAGTGGATGCCCACCACCTTTTCGGGCCGCTTGCGTCCGGCCGCGATCGCTGAGATCGACAGCGAGGATGAGTTCGTGGCGAGGATCGCGTTTTCGGGACACGCCGCTTCCAGCTCCGCGAACACGCGCCGCTTGACGCTCAAATCTTCGAACACCGCTTCGATCACCAGATCGACGTCGCCGAACCCCGAATAGTCCACGGCCCCGGACACGAGGGCCATTTTCTGCTCCATCTCGTGCGCGGTCATCTTGCCCTTGTCCACGCGCCCCTGATAAATCTTGCGGACGGTGGCAAGACCACGCTCGATCGAATCCGGCTTGACGTCTTTGAGAATGACGGGCAAACCCGAATAGGAGACGGCCTGAGCGATTTGGGCGCCCATCGTCCCGGCCCCGATCACCGCTGCTTTATAGATGTACATGTTCCCTCCCCGTGGGAGCAGGCGTTGGTGCCTGCCCCGGGCGACGATAACCGGTCGCCCTTACCGGCGCTCCAGCACCATTGCTGCGCCGATGCCTCCCCCCACACACATGCTGGCGACGCCTACGGCGAGGTTGCGTCGTTTCATCTCCCTCAACAGAGTGATCGCGAGCCTCGTACCGGTCATGCCCACCGGGTGACCGAGGGCGATCGCACCCCCGTTGACATTGACGATATCGCGATTCAACCCCAGTTTCCTCTCCACGGCGAGGTACTGCGCGGCGAACGCCTCGTTGATCTCAAACAGCTGGATATCAGACAACGACAACTTGGTCTTTTTGAGCGCGAGCGGGATCGCTTCGGCCGGTCCGATGCCCATCCGCTGCGGCTCGACGCCGATGAAGGCGTACGACCGAATGAAGCCGAGGGGTTCGTAGCCGAGCGCGCGGGCCCGATCGGCCGTCATGACCAGGGTCGCCGCCGCGCCGTCGTTGAGCGAACAGGAATTGCCCGGTGTCACGGTGCCGCCCTCCTTGAACACCGTGGGGTAGAGCGCGAGTTGCTGCTCGGTCAACGCGGCGTTGGGCCCTTCGTCCTGTGCGAACGGCTCCGGCGTCACCTCTTTGCCCGCCATTTTCTTGGGGACCATGACCGTGGCGATCTCGTCCTTGAACTTCCCCTCCCGAACCGCTCGGAACGCCCGTTTGTGCGAAAGCAACGCAAACTTGTCCTGCTCTTCGCGGCTGATCTTGAACTCTTCCGCAAGCGTCTCCGCGGTATAGCCCATGATCTGCCCGCAGAACCCGTCGGTCAACCCCTCCCAGATGCTGTCGATGAACGCGCCGTGTTTGAGCCGTTTGCCCCAGCGCATGTCGCGCGACACGAACGGCGCTTGGCTCATGCTCTCCGTACCCCCTACGATCTGCACGTCCGCGTCGCCGGCCTGGATGTTCTGAAACGCGTTGACCAGCGACTGGAGGCCGGATGAGCAGTTGCGCTGGACGGTGTAGGCGGGAACCCGAATCGGCAGCCCCGCATACAGCGCGATATTCCGCGCCATGTTGGTCGCGTCCGAGTGTTGGCCCACGCACCCGAAGATCACCTCGTCAACCGCTCCGGGATCGATCTTGGTCCGCTCCATCAACGACTTGACCACGGCGGCGCCCATGGCGTGCGCGGTGATGTCCTTCAATGCTCCGCCGAAGTTGCCGATCGGGGTTCGAACCCCATCGACGATCACGACATCTTTCATACGGACTCCCGCTGCCTAGCCCACCAGGGCATGCCGCTTCTTGAGTTCCTCTTCCAACAACACTCGCCGGAGCACCTTGCCGACCATCGTCCTCGGCAACTCCCGGCGAAACTCGACCGCTTTGGGCACCTTGAACCTCGCGAGCTCCCGCGCGCAGAAATCGATGATCTCGTTTTCCGTCGCGGATTCTCCGTCCTTCAGCACGACGTAGGCTTTGATCATCTCCCCCATGAACTCTTCGGGGATGCCGACCACCACCGCGTCCTTGACCTTGGGATGGCGGTACAACACCTCCTCCACCTCGCGCGGGTACACGTTCTCTCCCTTGCTCTTGATCATATCCTTTTTGCGATCGACGATCGCAAAGTACCCCTCGTCGTCGACCGTCGCGATGTCGCCGGTATGCAACCAGCCGTCGTGCACGACCGCCGCGCTTTCCTCGGGCCTCCGCCAGTAGCCCCTCATGACCTGAGGGCCCCTCACGATCAACTCACCGGCTTCGCCAACCGGGAGCTCCCGGGTTCCCGACTCCACGTCGACGACCTTCGCGTCGGTGTCCGGCAGCGGCAGACCGATCGTACCCTTCTTGCGCTTCCCGAAAATGGGCGTGACGTGGGTCACCGGCGACGCCTCGCTCAGCCCGAACCCCTCGACCACTTTCCCGCCCGTCAGCGCCTCGAACCGGTCCTGCACCTCCGCGTGCAACGGGCCCGCCCCGCTGATGCAGATCCGGATGGACGAGAGATCGTAGCGTCCCACATCCGGAAAGGTGTTGATCGCGACGTACATCGCCTGGACACCCATGAACAGCGTCGCGCGAAACTTCACGATGGCGCGGAGGACGTCTTTGGTGACGAAGCGGGGGAGCAACACGATCGACCCGCCGGTCGCGATCGCCAAATTCATGCAGGCCGTCATTCCATAGACGTGGAAGAACGGGATCACCCCCAGAAACACCTCTTGCCCGTCGCGCAACGACGGCATCCAGGCCCGGCACTGCATCGTGTTCGCGACCAGGTTGCGGTGGGTCAACATGACGCCTTTGGGAACGCCGGTCGTTCCGCCGGTGTACTGCAGGAGCGCGAGATCCTCGGGTCCTACCTCGGTCCGCGGAGCCTCGTCCCCGGACGCCGCCAGCATGGCCTCGAACCGATATACCGGCGGCGTCTTGGGAATCGTCACCCTCGTTCCCTCGCGCCAGGCCTTGAGGGGATACAGCAACGCGAGATGCCACGGCAACGCGTCTTTCACCGACGTGACGATCACCGTCTCCAACCCCGAGCTCACTCGAATCGGATCGATACGGGGATAGAACAGATCCAGCGCGACCAGGACGCGGGCCTCGGCGTCTCGGACCTGCTGCTCGATCTCGCGTTCGACATACAGCGGGTTCACCTGGACCACGACCGCCCCGATCTTGAGCGCCCCGTAGTAGGCGATCACGGCCTGCGGCGTGTTCGGCAGCATGACCGCGACCCGGTCGCCTTTGCGGACCCCGAGACGGCTCAACGCGTTGGCGAACCGATTGGTCGCTCGTTCGACATCGAGGTAGGTGTACCGACGACCGTAAAAAACCAACGCGGTATGAGAAGGGAATCGGGATGCGGAGGCCGACAGAAGATCGTGAAGCGGACCCGCGGGATACGTAAGAGTCTGAGGAATGCCTTCCTCGTACGACGTCACCCAACGGGAAGTCATGGGGTTCTCCGGTACAGGGCGGGCGTCGCTACTCGGACGCTTCATCGGTCTCTGCGAATGCTGCGAATCACGTCCGTATCGCTCAAGCGATCCCGGAATGGTTTGTCCCGCCAGAGATTCTCGACGCCCCGGCCGGTACGGCGGGGCGCTTCGCGTACCTCACATATACCGAATATATTTACTATAGTCACCGGCCGAAAGTGACTCTAGCCGAGGGGGTAGCCTTTGTCAAGAAACGCTGCGGCTTGAGGATGGGACTCCGCCCCTGGACTTTCGCCCGGTGCGGATATAGGATCAAATCAAATGACTGCTTCGCTTGAAAAAGGCACGCTGCTGATCGCCGGCCCGGGAATGTACGACCCCAACTTCAGGCAGTCGGTGATCCTGTTGTGCGAGCACAACGACCGCGGCAGCATGGGCCTGGTGATCAACCGCCCGACCGAGCTCGTGCTCACCGAAGCCGTGCACCAGCTCTCCGGCGCGGAGCGCGATGACGTCATCTACTCCGGAGGTCCCGTCCAGCCCGATCACTTGTTGATCCTCATCCGCGCGGGCTGGGAGCCTCCGTCGTCACATCACGTCTTCTCCGACGTGTACCTCGGCACGGACCTGGCCACGTTGCGGTCGCTCGTGTCCGGGGACGAGCCTTCCGAGACCCCGCCGGAGCAGGGCTCGGGGTCGGGCCTGTTCTCCGACGCCGCGTTTCGCGGATACGCCGGGTACGCGGGCTGGTCGCCCGGGCAGCTCGACGGAGAGCTGGCGACGGAGTCGTGGATCGTCGTCCCGGGCGATTCCAAGTGGATCTTCGACGCAGATCCCAAGGTCGTCTGGCCGGAATTGATGCGTTCGTTGGGTCCCAAACACGCGGTGTACGCCACCATGCCGCGTGATCCGCATCTGAACTGACCCCGTCCTGGATTACCGAGCGACTCCCCCCACCACGCGTCCCCCGAATGTCGCCGCGTAGAGGGATCTCGGATTCCACGGATCAAGGACGACGGACACGATCGGGCCCGCGGCCTTGACCCCGTCGGCGCGACGCCACGTCCGTCCGCCGTCCGCCGTCGTCATCACACCGTCCGGCGTCCCGGCGAGCACCGTCGCCGGCTGTTCGGGGTCGATTGCCAGGCACAACACCGGGATGGGCGCCCCGCTCCCCATCAGGGCCCAGCTCTTGCCTCGGTCCAGGCTTCGGTACGCGCCGGCAGGGGTCCCGACGTACACCGTGCTGGAAATCCGCGGGTCAAGGCCGATGGCGTACACGATGCGCTCCGGGAAATCTTCCAGCGCCCGCCACGTCGCGCCCCCGTCGTCGCTGCGAAACAACCCGGCGCCGCTTGTTCCCGCGTAGAGCGCGATCGGCCGGTTCTCCAACGCAGGGACGCTCGAGTCGCCCGCATCCACCCCCAGCGAGGTGACCCGGTACACGGCGGAACCGATCCTGGTCTCGTCCCACGTCGCTCCGCGGTCCGTCGAGCGGTAGAATCGGCCGCCGAACCCGCCCGCGTAGATCATGTGCGGCGACCGGGGGTTGACCGCCAGGGAAAACACTCGAACATCACTCATCCCCCGGTCCCGCAACTCCCACGCGCCTCCCCCGTCGCGGCTCACGAATACTCCTGACGATGATCCGAGGTACACCACGTTCGAATCACTGGGATCCACCGCCACCGCCGTGGTGTGTGCCGCGCGCGGATCGGTTGTCATGGATTGCCACGTGCGTCCGGCGTTCACGCTTCGCTTCACGCCCCACCCGTCCGTTCCAGCGGCCCAGACGATCCGCGGGACTCGCGGATCCACGGCCAACGCCACGGTCGAGGGCACGACGCTCCCTGGCGCGGCCGACGCCGAACGCGCGTCGGCGACCAGCGCCGCCTCAGGACAACCGGTGGCGTACCCGGTGTCGGAGGGACAGGCATCGATCCTGTCGGGAAACCCGTCGTCGTCGACGTCGCGGAGCCACGCCAAGGTTTCTCCGTAGGCCTCGGGCGCGTTGACGCACGCAAAGGACGTGAGAGACGACCCGTCCGGCGCACGGACCGCTCCTTCGATGGCACACGGCGTACGGAACAGCCACTCGGGGTTGAAGCGCTCCACCCCGGAGTCTTGCCCCGCGACCATGAAGTGTTCGGAGACTCTTCCGTCTCCGTCGAGATCGGTCGGCAGTTGGTCGCTTTGGTAGAGGATCAGGGTCCGGAGAAACGCGACCAGGGCATCACGGTCCTGACGCGAGGCTCCGCGGTATCGCGTTGCCGACTCGGCTGCCTCGCCGCCGTGCCGCCGAATCACATCGTCCAGCGTCAGACTTGCGCCATCGTGTCCGTATGGCGCTGAACTACCCACGCCCCACAAAGGAGCCGTCCGAAATCGGGTGACCTTCGCTCCGTTGAACAACGTCTCGGCAAACGCCGGTCCCATCTCGTGGTGCTTGAAGTCCGAAAAGATCCCGCGGACCGTTGCCGAGCCCCGACGTGGAACCCACCCCCCGGCAATGTGGTCGGCCAAGAGCGTGACCCTGCCCTCGAGGCGTCCGACGGGTTCCCGGTACGCGACGGCCAGATCAAAGAATCGTCGATCACCGTCGTAGCGTTGATACCGGTCGGCATGATCGACGCTCGCCGCTTCGATCCGCCAATCGGGCACGTGACAGACGGCGCAGCCTAGGGTCTCGAACACCGCACGACCGCGCCGAGTTTGCGGAGTCTGCCGCCCCTCCCCCGGCGCCGAAGCACTCAGCATGTACCACTCGGCAAGGTCGACATCGCCCTCGGAAATCTCATTGATCGCCCCATCCCCGTCGGGGTCGTCCAGGCTGAGGCCGCGGTCGCTGACGCGAAGGCCGCGGTCGGCCGGCGCGTGAATGGCGAACTGGCGCGCCCCCGCGTTGGACACGGCCGCGAGGCCGTCGCCCGCTCGTTCATCGTGGTGCAGGCCGTCGTCGACTTGCAGCGTGGGATCGTAGGCTTGCATCCCGGTGTGCGTGTCGATGGGATCGTTGAAAAACACGCGCAACGTGGGAGCCATCGCACCCTCGGTCTCTCCCCAACCGAACGGCATCATCTCGAGGTTGTACCCCGCGACGGTGAGATCGCGCAGGTTGATCACACCGTCGCCGTTCTCGTCCGCGAGCACCCGGCGTCCCTCCTCGTCCACGTACCACACGCGGAACACCTTATTGAGGTCCGGCGCACCGTCTTGGTTACGGTCCCCGCACCACCCATACTCCACGGGCGGCGCGCCCGGGATCGGAGCGATCCGGACCGGTTCATCGGGGATATCTTTGATACGGATGAATCCGCGACGCGCCGGATCGCATGCCTGCAACACTTTGAGACGGGTTTGCAGGCCGATCATCTCGACCAATCCGCCTCCGAAAAAGTGCGGCGTATTTCTCCCCGCCCCCGCTCCTTTGGGAATGTTGCCGCCCGCACCCGGTTCCCGGAACGGTATCCCGTGGCACAGACCGCACGAGTTCACATGGTCGCGGCCCAGACGAGGGGTCACGCGATCGCCCAGCAGCTTCGGTTCGAAGAACGAGCCGGCTCGGCCGAACGCACCGTCGCGACCCCGAAACTCCCGCTGCGTCAGGTTCCTCCCCCGCTGGAACGCGAGCCAGGGGTCCACGTCTTGTAAGTAACGTGACCCGCCTTCGAGGGATGGATCGGTCGTATGCACTACGCGAACGCGACGATCCTTGACCGACTTTCCCGTGACGTCTTTTGCGCCCAGCGAGGTGTCGCTCGAACTGCCAGGCCGCTCGGACAATTGGGCATGGGCCACGGACCAGGCCGTCAGCCACGGCAGGCCCGCGGCGCCGAAGAGGACTATGGCCAGACTCCAGCCGACCCTCCGTCCTTCTTGACGATGCCGCCCTTGATCTGGTCGTCTCAGCATGTGGCCCCCCGTGTCAGGTTAACGGAGATCATACCGCAGCGAGGCCCGCAAATCACCACCAGCAAGTCATGTTCCGACCCTGAATAGGCAGTACCGGGCGGCATCCTGGAGCACCGTGTCTTCGGATGCGACTTGGGTACAGGGAGGATGCGGACCGCCGAAGTACAGAACCCTCACCGGAGCGGTGTCACGGACCAAAACCGGATAGAGGTAGTACGCGGCCCGCCCTTTCCAGAATACGGACACGACCGGATCTTCTCCATGGCGCGCCTTGAATTCAACCGCCGAGCCCGAAGGCAGCAGGCGAGTCACCTCACCCATGTCCTCCCACAACGGAACACCGTCGATCAGGTGGTAGGCCTCCGCCCGGTTCCGGTCGCCGAATCGCCGGACGTCCACCCCCAGCGCGATGATCTGATGATAGAAGAGGAACAGGAACCCGACGCCCCACACCGCCACCGCGGTGGCCCATGCACACCTGCGGACGATGCTCCGAATTCCGGAGTTCCCCCTCACAAGTTGCGCGAGGACTCCGGCGACCAACACTATCGGCATCAGGACGATCCAGACCGATCGTCCGTTGATCACCGGAGGCGGAAGCGTGTGCATCGAAAAACCCGACAGGGCGGTCGTCTCACCGGGCAACCGCGACCAGAGCTCCTTGACCGCCGTAACCCACCACGGACCACTCGGCTCGAAACCTATCGAGGCGACGACCGCCGGCTGGACAGCGAGCGACGGAACGAGTACGACCTCGACCACCCGGAGGTCGGCACGAGGCGGAATGGGCAGCGAAACCTCGACATCATTGAAGGTCCCGCCACCCGGCACATCAAAAGGGACCAGCACCCGACTGGAACCGTCGTGCCCGCTCAACACGAGGCCGACCCGACCCTGGGTTGCGTCGCCCACCTTGACGCGCAGATGCATCCGCTCGAACGCCGCAGGATCGTGATCCATCTGACCGATCGAGATCACGGCCGCGTTCGCCATCGGGGCGACCGTCAATCCCTCCTCGGTGCGAAGTAAGCGACTGTTGCTGGACCTCCATGCAGACGCTGCCCCTGTGAAATCCCACATCGGCTTCAACGGGGACAATTCCGCGGGCAACGGCCCGGCGCCCAGCGCCACAACGCCCCACACCAGCAAACCCGCGAGGAGGACTGCCGCTATCGGTTTCATCACCACGCCGACCGTCACGTACCGCGCCCCACCGCCATCTCGGGACGACTCCCCTCAGCACTCGTTCGCTCCGATACCCACCGGCCCAACACCTGTACCACCCACAGGGCGGCGAGCGGCGCCACGTGCAGAATGAGGCGGTGCACCACGGTACCGTCTTCCAGGAAACGGAAGAGATCCGTCGTCGCGAACAGGAACGCAATGCCGCCCAGATAGAAGATCACCGGCCAGAAGAGAAACAGGGACTGCGGGCTCACAACTTCACGCCATCGATGGATCACTGCGAGTGCAAACAGCGCCCAGAGGATCAGCCAGTTCCCGTCCAGAAAGAACGATCGGAAAAACACCGCCGCGATTCTCAACCAGCGGTCGAACAGCGGAACCACCGACGACCCGTCCGGTTGGAACGTGGACGAAATTCCAAAATGGAGTTTCACCAGACTCCACGCGCCCCAGACAAGGAGGGGAGGCGCCAGATAGATCGACACGTCCACCCACCCCTTCGTGATGAGAACCGGCGACCGGCGAGCAGCCAGCACGAGCAGCAGGAGGGCGTTGCACGCCACAAACACGACTCCGTCCACCCTTGTCCACACCAGCCCCGCCCCGAACAGCGCCGCCAAGACGAGATCTCGCCGATCGCCGGATCGAGCATAACGCGTCAGGGCGATCGCCCCCCCGAACACAAAGTAGGCGAGCGGGAGATTGGTGTAGCCGTCATGGCCATGTTGAAGAACGAGCGGGAGTCCTGCCACGAACAGCGTCCCGAGCATCGCGGGCCGCGCCTCCCATTGTTCGCGGAGCGAGCCGTAGGCGAGATACAGGAGCGAGAGGAGATAGCCGGGAAACAGGAGCTTGACCGCGACGTCATCCCACGACCCGACGAACCAGGAAACCCAGACCTCCTGTAACGAGATACCCAAGGGATAATCCGGATAGTTCGGGCTTCCGCCCCACCCAAACAGAGCGGGGGATGGAATGGCGGCCTCCAAAAAGATCACCTTGGCCTTGAAGGCGTAGGTGGCCCATGCATCCCAGAATTGAATCGGTTTGAGAACGGCCCGTCCGGTCACGATCAGCCACAGGAGAGCAAGAACCGTCGCCCCTCCCCACCACAATGGATCGCGGACCACAACCATCTCGCCCAGACCGGTCCGTGGGGCTCCCGGCAACCGGCCCCGCCATGCACGCGCCAGCCACCACCCGGCCGCCGGGCCGAGAATGACGGCTATCCCCGCCGCCGGAGTAAGCGGGAGGCCGGCCAGGCCGGCGGCCCCCATCATGGTGGAGATCCACACGAGGCCCAGCCCGTACGCGAATCCCACACGTTGCGGTCCGTTGAGATGGCGAAGGATCGGCGCCGCGACAAACCCGACCGCCCAGATGGACGCAACACCCAGAGCGCCCCAACCGATGGTCACCTCGCCGCTCCGAAGAGCACAATCCGCTCGCTACCCCGGAACGCCACCAACACGGTCTCAACCTGTGCACACAGCGGATGCCTCTGTCCACAACAGCGCAGTCTGGTAGGCGCCGGGCGTCTCATGGCGACGGAATTGAGAAAGCGCAGCCTACACGCGCTCTAGGTTGATACGATATTTGATGGGAGCCCGGAGCTCGCTCACCGCGGTCATTGGTGGCTTCCTTCGGTAATCGTCGTCCGCTGATCAGCGGAAACCGCGGTCAACCGATCCGTGATCCCGCTCGGCCAACGAACCGTGACCTCGTCCGCCGCTGACGCGTCGCCCAAGCCGAACAGCACCGCACGTTCACTCTGCGAGAGGTAGCTTGACCCGGATCTGACCATCCGAGTCTGGGTTCGCCCTCCTGCCGTGACTCTGATCACGGCTCCCAGGCCGTCACGATTGCTCGACACGCCCACCGGTTTGATCCTGAGCCAATGCCCCTTCGCGAGTTGGTTGCGATAGAGACGAGCCGGACCGTTGTTCTCGGTAAACGCCAGATCCGGATCGCCGTCCCGATCAAGGTCAGCCGCCGCGAGGCCGCGGCCCACGAACGGCGCGCTGAGACCGACCGCCTCGCCGACCTCGACGTACGTGCCGTCGTCCTTCCCGCGAAACACCAGCGGTCGCTCCGCTTGCGGCACGCCGCCGTCGAGCGCGCGGGCCAATTCGGCGTCCACGTGGCCGTTGGCCGCCACGACATCGAGCCGTCCGTCCAGATCCACATCCACGAAGACCAGCCCGAACGTGAGGAACGGCAGACTGGGGCCGAGCAGCCCCGTCTCACGCACGCGATCGTGGAAGCGACCGTCCTCGTCGCGTTGGTAGAGCGCGAACCCCTCGCCGATGAAGTTGCCGATGACCGTACGTCCGCGCGCGTCGTCCACGTCGATCCCCATCCCGGCCCGCGCCATCCCGAATCGGCCGGGCCAAGGCGCGAGTTTCGCGCTCCAGTCTTCGAACGTCCCGTCCCCCCGGTTGCGATATAAAAAATTGGGCATTTGGTCGTTCGCGACGAAGAGATCGACCCACCCGTCTCCGTCCGCATCCAGCATGGCGGCGCCGAGCGCCTTGCCGGGCTTGGCAAGGCCCACACGCGACGTCGCGTCTTCGAATCGACCGTTGCCCACGTTGCGAAAGAACCGGGGCGAATCGGGCGGGTACGGATCCGGGCCGCAAAACACCTTGACTCGCCCCTCGAGTCGGCAGACCTGATCGGTTTCCTGGGACCACGCCACGTACCGGCAGACGAACAGGTCCAGTCGCCCGTCCGCATCCGCGTCGAACCACACGGCGCAGGTGCTCCAACCCGTGTCGCCGACGCCCGCGACATCCGTCACCTCGGCGAACCGCCCCCCGCCCTCGTTGTGAAACAACGACACGCCTCCGTGGCCGGTCAGCAGCACGTCTTCGCGCCCGTCGTTGTCATAGTCGGCCGCGGCGCAGCCCATCCCGTATGAAGACGTGTTGATCCGGGACGCCGCGGTCACGTCCTCGAACCGGCCGTCGCCCCGGTTGCGATAGACGGCGACGCCGGGCCCCGGGGCGGAGTCCTCCCACCGTCGGCCGCTCATGAACAGGAGGTCCGGGCGGTCGTCCGCGTCGAAGTCGATCACGCACACGCCCGCCCCGAACGTCTCGGGATACCACGCCCGTCCGTCCGCCCCGTTCACGTGTCCGGCCCGCACGCCTGCGCGAGCCGTCACGTCCACGAAACCGACCGCATCCGTTTCCGGAGCGATCCGAGCGCAGGCCCAGGCCGTCAGCAGGCCGACGAGCGCGGTCAGCACACCCCGGGCGACGGGAGCACCCGACACGGTCAGAGGTGGGGAGCGGGCGGAGACAACACCAGACACGTCATGGTCTGCGTCACGCCGTCGATCGCCCGAATGTTGGGCAGGATGACTTCCCCGAGATGGTTGAGGTCTTGCGCCGCCACATGGACGACCATGTCGTAGACCCCGGTCACCATGTAGACCCCTTTGATGCCTTCGATGCGCCCGAGGGTTTTGTAGGCGCTCTTGGTGTGGTCGCCCGTGACGTTTACCAGAATGAACGCTTCGAATGCCATGATCCTCTCCTTACGACGTGGGCTGCCTCTCTCCTTGGAGGAGGCGCACATCAACCATCGTCCCCGCCTCGACGCGAGCCGCGTCGTGTGCGAGCACGATCAATCCCTCGGCCTTGACCATCGACGTGAGCACGCCGGAATCCTGCGAGCCGGTGGGCGCCGCGCACAGGCGCGTCCCGTTGCGCCACAACCGCGCTCGGACAAAATGGGTTTTCCCGGGCGCTTTGTCGATGCCTGCCGCGAGTTCGGCCACCACGCTCGGCCGGTCCAGCGCGGTCGCGCCCCCCATTCGGAGGAGCGCGGGCCGGACGAACACCTCGAACGTCACCATCGACGACACCGGGTTTCCCGGCAAGCCGAAGACCGGCATCCCCGCGACCGAGCCGAAGGCCATCGGGCTCCCCGGCTTCATGGCCACGCGCCAGAACTCCATGACCATACCGAGTTCGGTCAAGACGTCCTTCACGAAGTCGAACTTGCCCACCGACACGCCGCCGCAGACGATCAGCCCGTCGAGACCGTCCAGCCCTGCCAGCGCCGCCCGCAACGAGGCCGCCGTGTCCCTCGCAATACCCATCACCACCGGAACGCCGCCGGCCTCGACGATTTGGGCCGCGACCGCGTAGCTGTTCACGTTGTAAATGCGGTCCGGTCGCTCGGACTCCCCGAGGTCGATGAGTTCGTCGCCGGTCGCGAGCACGCCGACCCGGGGCTGACGGCCGACGGTCACCGCGGTGTGGCCCAGCGACGCCAACATGCCGACCTCAGCGGGCCGAACCCGCCGGCCCTTGGGGATGACCACCGCGCCCGCGCGGACGTCTTGACCACGCACGCGCACCGACTCGCCGGCTTCGGCCGCCGCTCGAATCAGCACCCGTTCGCCGTCGAGCGACGTATCTTCCACCATCACCACCGCGTCGGCGCCCTCCGGCATGGGTGCGCCCGTCATGATCCTCGCCGCCGTGCCCGGCGTGACGGTCTTGTTCGGCATCAGCCCCGCGGGGATCTCCTCGATCACGGTGAGCGCCACCGGCCGATCGCGGGTCGCGGACGCGACGTCGGTTGCGCGCACGGCGTAGCCGTCGACCGATGAGTTGTTCCACGGAGGGATATCCCGCGTGGCGACTATGTCCTCGGCAAGAACCCGTCCCAAGGCGGCGAGGACCGGCACACGTTCGGTTCCCAACGTGCCCGCTGCGCCGAGGACGGTCTTGAGCGCCGCCTCGACCGGCAGCATGGCGGACCGGCTGCTAGCCACGCTTCCCTCCCGGCTTGACCGCGACCAGTTGGGCCACGAACTGGCCGCCGACCAAACCTTCGCGCGACGCCAGCACGGTGAATCCCTCGAACAGTCGCGGCAGCTCGCCCGGTTGCAGGCAGAAGCCCGTTCGCTTCGGACGGCCGAAGCGCTGTTGGTTTTCGACGGTGAACGTCTCGTACACGATCGCGCCGCCGGGTTTGATCGCCTCGCGGATCTGCGGAATCAGCGCGCGGTCCAGGAAATAGAACACCACCACCAGGTCGTACGCGGCCGGCGGGATTCGATACGTGTCCAGATCGGCCTGCTCCACGCGCAACGACAGACGACGCTCAGCCGCCTCGCGGCGGCACGCCGCAACGGCGTCGGGATCGCGTTCGATCCCGTGGACCTGCCAACCCGCTTCCGCAAGATAGAGCGCATGGCGGCCGTATCCCATCGCGATGTCCAGCGCCGTGCCCTTGGGCAATCGGTCCCGAAACTCCACCAGCAGCGGCGCCGCGTCGCGCACGTCATGGCAGTCGGCCATCAGTCGCTCACGTCGATCGCGCGGCCCTCGCAGGTCGGACACTGCACGATGGGCAAATCCGCCACGATGTCGGCGTACCGAAACTCGTGTCCACACACACGGCACGACAGGGCTTTGGCGCCGCACGAGCCGCACAGATCTCCCTCGGCTCCGGCGATCGGCGCGGCGCACGCGCGACAGCTCGTCATCGCAAGTCTCCTGGCGAGTCCCCTGGCGAGTCTCCTGGCGAGTCTCCTGCCGGACGCGCGGCCCTTAACTCGGACCAGGCCACCGGCAACGGCTCGGTGGGCCATGACCCAGCTTGCGCGATCTCCGCGCGCAACCGCTCCGCGCGATCCGCGCTCATCGGGTGCGTGGACAGCAATGTCATGCCCGATTCCTCACGGGCCAGTTTTTCGAAGAACGTGACCATGCCCTGGGGGTCGATCTTCGCGCGCCGGAGCAGCTTGAGACCTTGCAGGTCGGCCGCGGTCTCCTGCTCCCGACTGAACGTGAGACTGCCCAACCGGTCGGCAAGTTGGCCCACGCCGGACAGCGGCCCCGAGCTGCCGAAGAGAATTTTGATGGTCGCGCTCCACCCGAGTGAGCGAACCAACCCCTGGAGGCTGTGGCGAAGCACCACGTGCTGCACCTCGTGCGCGAGGACGCCGGCCACCTCCTCGGGCGTGTCCGCGGCGTTGAGCAGACCGGTGAACACCACCACGTGGCCCGCAGGCACCGCAAACGCGTTGATCTGGGGGTCGTCAATGACGTGCCATTGGAACCGGTAGGGAGAGTCGATCTCCGCGGTCAAGCGGCCGCCGATCGCGTTGACCGCATCCACCGCGGCCCCTTCGCTCAGTAGGCTAGCGCCGGCTGTAAGCTGCGCGAACGCCGACTCTCCGAGCTGTTCCTCCCAGGCAATGGGAATCCGATCGACCGCCGCCCCCACGATGCGGTCGGCCTGCCACCACAGCAGCGCCAAGAAGAAGAGGGGCGCCAGAACAATCGTGCCGATGAGGGCCCAGCCCACCCCGCTTGCGACCCGCCCGCGGCGAAGCTGCGCGTCGAGTCGCTCGATTTCCACCTGCAGGCCGGGAGGCGGGGCGTTGCGGACGCGTCGCGCGAGCGCGTCGTCGTCCAGGACCAACGCCCACGGCCCGTTGTCGGACCACGTCAACTGAAATTGGCGGCGCTCGAACCCGCCGGGCTCGACCCGAATCGCGACATACGGCACCGAATGCTCGCGCTGCGTGTCCGGCCACAGGCGAAGCCGGTCCTCCGCCAAGTCGAACTCGACGCGCTCGCCTTGGGGCACGAGCCCCGTCCCGAAGCATAACCCGCGACCGGTAAGGTTCACGGAGAGCGCGGGCGTTACAAGCGTGTCCAAATCCCTGACCAATCGAGCCCGTTCAGGTCCACGGTCGGGCTCTTAGTTGTCGCCGTCCAGTAGTCCACCCAACCCGCGGAGCAGCGATCCCTCCTCGCGCGCGCCTCCCCGTTGCGGTGCGGCCGCGTAGATACGGTTTGCGAGCCGGGACAGCGGCAGGGACTGCAACCACGCCCGGCCGGGACCGCGCAACGTCGCAAAGAACAGGCCCTCCCCCCCGAACAAGGCGGACTTAATTTTACCCACGTACTCGATGTCGAAGTCCACGGAGCTCTGCAACGCGACGATGCACCCGGTGTCCACGCGGAGCATCTCGCCGGGCTTCAGGGTCCGCTCGGCAATGGTCCCACCCGCGTTCACGAACGCCACGCCGTCGCCCTCCAGCTTTTGCATGATGAACCCTTCACCGCCGAACAACCCAACGCCCAACCGCTTCTGAAACGCGATGCCCACCGAGACCCCTTTGGCCGCGCACAGAAACGAATCCTTCTGGCAGATGAGCGTACCGCCCAGTTCGTCGAGTTTCATCGGGACGATCTTTCCGGGATACGGCGCCGCGAACGCCACCCGGCGTTTGTCGCGCGCCTTGTTCACGAACACGGTCATGAACAACGACTCGCCGGTGAGCAGGCGCTTGCCAGCTCCCACCAACGCGCCGAACAGCCCCGGCTTGCCGCCCGAGCCGTCACCGAACACGGTTTCCATCTCGATGCCGTCGTTCATGTACATCATGCCGCCGGCTTCGGCCACGGCCGCCTCTTCCGGGTCCAATTCGATCTCGACGTACTGCATGTCGTCGCCGAAGATTTCGTAGTCGATCTCGTGCATCAGCGCCATACGTTTCTCCTTGCCGCAATAGGAAGCCCATGATAGGACCGGGATCGCGGAAAATCAACACGCGGTGACCCACGCAATGCCCTGTTCGAGGTAATCCCGCTTTCCACGGATATGCCTCATAAACAAGGCAGCGAGGGGACTCTTTGGCGAGCTTAGTGCTTCGACGGTTTCGGGGCGAGTGACAGGATCAGCTCAACACGATTTTTCACGCCATACTTTCGGTAAACGTGTTGAAGACGGACTTTCACGGTTTCCCCTGAGATGCCCAACTGGCTCGCGATCTCTCTGGTGTTCCGGCCGAGCGTGACGAGCTCAACGATCTCTTGCTCGCGCCGTGTCAAGCGAATCCGGAACAGCCAGGGAGCGGGGGCGGGGATTCCTCCGATTTCGCTTGCTTCGCAAAAAGGCCTCGTGGTAGGTTCGAGCCCGCACGTCGCGATCATCGGGAGATGTGACGGACCATGGTCTGGGAGCCTAGGGACTTGGGCGGCGGCAAGGCTGACTTGGAGCGGCAGTGGGCCGAGTTCCGGCAGCGCCTGCGGCGGTTCACCGGGTTTCGCGGCTGGACCCCGATCATCGGCCTGCTCATCGCCTTGTTGCTGGCCTGGCAAGGTTTCTACATTGTCGCGCCCGACGAGCAGGGCGTGGTCAAGCGCTTCGGCCGCGTGGTGCGGATCACGCCCCCCGGTCCCCACTTCAAAATCCCGCTCATCGAATCCGTGCTCATTCCGAAAGTCACGAAGCTGCATCGCATCGAAGTGGGATTTCGCTCGAACATCCAAGGCGGGACCACCACCGTGCCCCGCGAAGCCCTCATGCTCACCGGCGACGAGAACATCCTGAGCGTGGAACTGATCGTCCAGTTTCGCATCAAAGACGCGCAGGAGTTTCTCTTCAACGTGGCCGACATGGGCGAGACGATCATGAAGGCGACCGAGGCGGCGATCCGCCAGGTCATCGGGCAGAGCCACATCGACGAGGCCCTGACCACGGGCAAGGCCGAAATTCAGGAAAGCACGCAAGCGTTGTTGCAGCAGATCCTCGATGACTATCACGCCGGAGTGCACGTGGCGGCGATTCAACTGCAGGACGTGGATCCGCCGGAGCAGGTGGTGGCGGCCTTCAAGGACGTGGCCAGCGCCAAAGAAGACAAGGAAAAACTCATCAACGAAGCGCAAGGCTACCGCAACGACATCATTCCCAAGGCCAAGGGCGAGGCCGCGCAAACCATCAACCAAGCCCAAGCCTATGCGCAGTCGCGAGTACGGCGCGCCGAGGGCGAAGCTGATCGGTTCAACAAGACCCTCAAGGAGTATCAACAGGCGAAGCCGATCATTCGAAAGCGGATCTATCTGGAAACGATGGAGGCTGTGTTGCCGGGGATGAACAAGGTGATTATTGACGGGAAGGTCGGCGACCGCACGCTGCCGTACCTCCCCCTCACGCGTGAACCGAAACCATCGGGATCAAGGGGAGGCACCACGCCGTGAAGAAACAGGCGATCGCGCTGTGGGCAAGCGTGGCCATCGTGCTGTTGATCCTGCTCGGCGCCTCCCCATTCTTCGTGGTGGACGTCACCCAGACCGCGATCGTCATCCAACTGGGCAAGCCGGTGCGCACCATCACCGAACCGGGGCTGAAGCTCAAGGTACCGTTGGTACAAAACGTCGTGTATTTCGACAAACGGCTGTTGGACTACGACGCGGTCTCGCAGGATGTGATCACCACCGACAAGAAGACCTTGCTGATCGACAACTACGCCAAATGGCGAATCAAAGATCCGCTCAAAGTGTACGAGGCGTTTCAGACCCAACAAGGGGCGCTGGCGCGTCTGGACGACATCATCTACTCCGAACTTCGCGTCGAGTTGGGCCGGCACACGCTCTCCGAAATCGTGTCCCAGACGCGCTCGGTGCTCATGGAGACCGTGACCGCGCGCGCGAATGAAAAAGCGCTTCCCTACGGCATCGAGGTGGAAGACGTGCGGATCAAACGCGCGGACCTCCCGGAACAGAACGAGAAGGCCGTGTTCACCCGCATGCAAGCCGAACGAGAACGGGAAGCCAAGCGGTACCGGTCCGAAGGGGCGGAAGAGGCCCAGAAGATCCGATCCGAAGCCGAAAAAGAACGGGAGATCCTGCTCGCCGAAGCCTATAAGACCGCGCAGGCGCTCATGGGCGGCGGCGACGCGCAGGCCTTCAAGACCTACTCGCAGGCCTACCGACAAGACCCCGACTTCTTCGAGTTCATGCGATCCATGGAAGCCTACACTAAAGCCCTCGACAAAGACACCACCCTGGTGCTCAGCCCGGACTCCGAATTCTTCCGCTTCTTGAAGTCCAAGTAGGACCGGCCCTAAGTCCGGAGATCCAGACCTCGGTTGCTGAGCCCCTTTTCCGTGCGGTAAGCCGCATAGTACAATGCGGCGGTTTCGGCTGAGGAGGATCCGATGGACGTTCCCACTGACGGACGGGACTCCGCGCAAGACAAGCTGGTTCAAGACTTTAAGGCCGTGATCGCGGACACGGAAGCATTGCTCAAAGCGACCGCGGGTGTCACCGGCGAACAAATCGACGCGGCGAGGGCCGCACTCGAACATCGCGTGGCAGCCACCCAGAAGCAGCTCGCGGAGATGGAGGAAGGCCTGACCGAACACGCGAAAGCCGCGTACGAGGCCACCGACAAGCTGGTCCGGGAACATCCCTGGCCCGCGGTGGGGGTGGCCGCGGCGGTCGGGTTCTTGATCGGCGTGTTAAGTTCCCGGCGTGGATAAGGCGGGCGACAGCGCGAGCGCAACCAGCCGCGATCACGCGGCGGGGCTGTTGGACTCGCTGCGGCGGTTCGTCGCCACGGTGCTCGACGTTCTCCAGACGCGGGTGGAGATCGTCGCCACCGAATTCGAAGAAGAGCGCGAGCGCCTGCGGGAACTGGTCGTGTTCGGCTTCTTCGCCCTGTTCTTCCTGGGCTTTGGGTTTCTTCTGTTGACATTGTTCATCGTGGTCCTGTTTTGGGACACCTACCGGGTGTACGCGGTCGGCGGCTTTGCCCTGCTCTATCTGGGCCTCGGAATCTTCTCGGCCGCGACATTGCGCCAACGACTCAAGACTCGGCCCCGCCTGTTCGCCACGACGCTGGCGGAGTTCACCAAGGACCGAGAACGCCTGACGCGATCATGACTGAGCGGCTGGCAACCATCCGGCAACGGCGGGACGCGCTGGTGGCGCGAGCGGAGGCGCAACGAGACACCCTCGGCCGGCTGGGTCAGCGGTGGCGGACAGCCGTCTTCCTGGCGGACACCGGGCTCACGCTCGCGCGCGAGGTGCGCGCACATTGGGTCACGGTGGCCGCAGGAACCACGCTGCTCACATGGATGGGCCGCGGCCGGCTGGGTGTTTGGGTCGGGCGAATCTGGATGGTCTGGTCCTTATATCGTTCTGTCTCTAAGCAACCGTCACGCACGTCACCCTGACGGCGCCCCCCGCGCGCATCGCAACGCCGCGACACATCGGATTGCCGAACAGCCCCTAAAAAAGTTGACACAGCCTGACCATCGGCTACGCTCAGTCACGTCTCGATACATCGATTGCCACCATCCTGTCGGAGTGACGTCGTGCACGGTGGGAACAGGCATGGACGATTGCGGAAAATTGTAGCCCGTCCGATCCATCGCCGGTCGGTCTCTGTCCTGTTCGCACTCATCTTCGCTCTCGCGACCGCACCCGGTTGCAGCCGGTCGAGTAGCGACACGGTCCCCGACGCTCTGCTGGGCGTGTGGACGACACCGGACCATCGATATTCGGGCCGTTTCCTTGAGTTCCGCCCCCATTTCGTAACATTCGGACTGGGAGAGGAGGGCCAGGCCGTTTACCCCGTGTCGTCCGTGGAATGGACCAGTGAGTCCGGCCAGTCCAGTTTTACCGTCTACTACGAGGGCGAAGACGGAAGCGAATACTCCGTCACGTTGTATCGCGCGCCGTTCGACGAGACCCTGGTGTTTAAGAATCAGCTTCAAACCCACTGGTTTCGCAAACGAACGTGACCCCGCCCTCCGCTCGGTCCCCGGCCGGAAGACCTCCACGTGAAGGAGTCCCGGCAAGACTCATCACCGCAGCCCGAGCCAACCAGGCGGGCCTGACGCTGCTCGAACTCGTCCTGGTGGCGGGGCTGGTGTTTGTGCTCGCCGCGATCGCTGTTCCGGCGGCTCGGGATCACGTGGACCGAGCACGCCGGGCAAAGGCCATCGCCCACATCCACGATCTTCAGGCCAAGCTGCTCCAGTTCCATGAGGACGCAGACCAATACCCAGATTCCCTGGCCGCAATTTCATGGACTGAACGCGATCCCTAGGGGAACCCGTACCAATACCTCAAGATCGAAGGTGCTCCCCCCATCGTGATCGGACAGGCACGAAAAGACCAGTTCCTGGTTCCGCTCAATTCGACCTACGACCTCTACAGCATGGGCCCGGACGGAGACAGCAAGCCGCCGCTGAAAGCCAAGATGAGTCAGGACGACATCATCCGGGCCAACGACGGTCAATACATCGGCTTGGCAGCCGACTATTGACCCGCGAGAGCCGGCGGTGAAGATCGATCGGTCCTTCTTCAAGAGTATCGTCGCTCGACGGATCTTCCTGTTCTTCGCAATCTGCGCACTGGCGCCGATCCTCATCATGGGCGCTCTGATCCTGGGACAGGTCACCGATGCCCTCAACGACGAGACGGCCGATCACTTGCGCCAAACCACCCGATCCTTCGGGTTCGCGATCATCGAACGTCTCATGCTGGCGGCCGCAGAACTCCGATCCGCCAGTGCGGACGGTCCGGTCTCGGCAACAAACCTGGCACGCCGACTCAGTACCCGCTTTGACCAGTACACCCATCAGTGGTTCGATGCGGTCCTGGTCATCCCGGAGAACGAGTCGCCTGTTCTGGTCCGCGGGCCATCCGTTACACCGAGCGCCTTCCCCGTTCCAACCGCGGCGCAGACGGCGGACCTTGAATCCGGACGGACCGTCCTGTTCGTTCAGACAGAGATGAACCGCGTGTGGCTGTTGCGCGCAGCCGGCTCCCCGACACATCGCCGTCTCATTGCGGCCGCATCGGTCCGCCCAGACTACCTGTTCGCCGTGCTCGACCGCGACGCCCTCCCGGCAGGGACCGATGGCTGTGTCTTCACGACCGCACTCCACCCGCTCCATTGCAGCGACCCAAGTCTGTTGCCCCTTCCGACAAGCGTCTCGGAGCGATTGGTGGCGTCGGCCTCCGGCGATTTTCTGTGGCCTGGTCCCGGATCAGGCTACCTGGCAAGTTTCTGGTCGCTCTTTCTTCAAGCGGAATTTGCCGCCCCCAAGTGGGTTGTCGTGGCGGCCGAGTCTCGCATCGGGCTTGTCGGGCAGGTGTCGACGTTCCGACGGACGCTGACATCGACGGCACTGGTCGCCATCCTGATCGTCCTGTTGCTTAGCAGCCGTCACATCCGCAGCACCCTCCAGCCCATCGACGAGCTCCGAGAGGGGATGCGCCGACTGGTCAGGCGCAACTTCAAGGGCCGCGTGGAGGTGTCCAGTCGAGACGAGTTTGAGGAACTGGCACGAGCATTCAACGCGATGGCCGAAGAACTGGCAAGTCAGTTCAACACGATCGAGACGCTCGGCGACGTTCAGCAAGCGATCCTAACCGCTCTGGATGCCAGAGGCGTGGTCGAAACCGCGATCCGACGCATTCACGAACTCTCCAACGCCGACTTCGTCGCGGCCATGTTGATCGACCAGGCGGCTATCAACCGAGGCCTCTTGTTCACCAGGCCCGATAGAACGTCGAACCGAATCCAGGTCGTCAGAACGAGTCTGCCTCACGACGCCTTGCATTCGTTGGTAAGCAGCAGCCCTGCCGAGCAAGACCCTACCTCCCACGAACTCGCCTGGTTGGCGCATGCCCTGCCCGCTCTTGTCGCGTTCGTCGTCGTCCTGCCGCTGCGCGTCGGCGAGAATCCGGCCGGACTATTGATCTTGGGGTACCGTGACCGTACGGCTCGGACCATCGAGGACACTGCTCGAGCCCGACGGGTCGCCGATCAGATCTCAGTCGGGCTTTCGAGCGCCCGAATGGTCGAACAGGTCCACACCATGGCCTATTATGACCAGGTGACTGGCCTCCCGAATCGCCGATTGATGCACGATCGTCTGGACCTGGCGCTGCGTGTGGCCGCACAACACAAGCGACACGTCGCAGTCCTGTTCCTGGACCTGGACCAATTCAAGCGCATCAACGACACCTTCGGTCATTCCAAAGGGGATCGGCTTCTCCAAGAACTGTCCAAACGTCTCGCCACGGTCGTCCGTCGCAGCGACAACGTCGGACGTCGCGATGCGGAGGGTCGCGATGCGGAGGGTCCCGTGGCGATGATCTCCAGACTCGGCGGCGACGAGTTCACGGTGGTGTTGACCGAGGTCACGCAGCCCGAGGATTCGGCTCTGGTCGCGCGGCGAATCCTGCAATCCTTGACCACGCCATTCTCACTGGATTCGGAGACCGTCCTGATCACCGCCAGCATCGGGATCAGCGTGTCTCCCGGCGACGGGGAGGACGCTGACACCTTGGTGAAGAACGCCGACACCGCGATGTATACTGTCAAAGACCAGGGCCGAAACGACTATCGATTCTACAACGCCTCGATGAACGCCGCCCTGCTGGAGCGCCTGACCATCGAAAGCCGGCTACGCAAGGCCCTCGACGACGGCGCGTTGCGCCTGCATTTCCAACCGCGGTGGGACATGACCACGGGAATGGTTGTGGGCATGGAAGCCCTGATCAGATGGCAAGACAGCGACCTGGGGACCGTGCCCCCGTCCCGGTTCATCTCCATCGCCGAGGAGTCGGGGCTCATCATTCCCATCGGCTCGTGGGTCCTCCGGACCGCCTGCGCGCAAGTGGCGGGTTGGCAGGCATCAGGTTACGAACCCGTGCCTGTTGCAGTCAACGTGTCGGGCCGCCAATTCCAATCCGACGACTTTGTGGGACACGTGCGGACCGTCCTGAAGGAAGCCGGTTTACCCGCCCGCCTTCTGGGACTCGAACTGACCGAAAGCGTCCTGATGCGCAACGCGGACGCGAGCGCGGAGGCACTTCGCGGACTGAAGGCGCTCGGGGTCACGATCGCGATCGACGATTTTGGGACCGGATATTCCTCCCTGAGCTACCTCAAACGGTTCCCGATCGACCATCTCAAAATCGACCAATCGTTCATCTGTGGTCTCCCCGCCAACGTGGATGACGCCGAAATCACGAGCGCCATCGTGGCGATGGCCCATCGCCTCAAGCTCCGCGTCGTCGCCGAAGGGGTGGAAACCGACGCCCAACGCGCGTGGCTCGCCAACGTAGGCTGCGATGAAATCCAGGGGTTCTTGGTGGGGAATCCCGTCCCCCCGGAGGAGGCGGTTCGATTTCTCGTCAACAGGGCGGGGCCGCCACTCAAATCGGCCGCCTGACACGCCGCCGCTTACTGCACCGACGCGGCACGTTCCAGCGCAGCCAGGAACTCGGCGACGCCCGGATCATCTGGCGCCGGCGACCACGGGGCAAAGACCCCGGTGTGTTTGGGCTTGTACGGGCCCTCCTTCACTTCTAAAAACACCGAACCCGGTGCTAGGCTGATAATCGAGTGCCACACGCCGGCGGCAATCTCCACGCCATAGGTGCCGCGGCCGGGATCCAGCCGATGAATGTCCACGATCCGGCCGTCGTCATCAAAGACCACCGCGGCCCCTCGGCCTCGCAGGCAGACGAACATTTCCCACTTGGGAGGATCCACGTGGCGGTGGGGCCGCACGTAGCTGCCGGGCTCAACAGCGTTGAGCAAGCGTTGGACCGGCTCCTCGTGTTGGTGAAAATTGTGGTTCATCCGCAGACGCGGATGGCGCGCCGCCTCGGCAGTGACGCGGTCCAGGAGTGCTTGATCGATGCGGCGAATGTGTGCTGTCGCGGGGTACTCGGCGTCGCTCATTGTTTCATCTTGCCGGGGCCTGACGTTTTGTGATTAGGTGAAGGGGCGTTGGGGGCTCGTGAGGTCAGCATGCGCATCGCCCTTACCGGTTCCAGCGGATTGATCGGCTCGGCGTTGCTGACGCGCTTCGCTCGGGACGGTCACGTCGTAACGCGCGTGGTGCGCAACGCGGGGATTCAGGACCCGCAGCATCGCACAACGCTCTGGAGTCCGGCATCAGGGATCATCGACCCCGGCGGACTCGAAGGCCACCACGCCGTGGTGCACCTGGCCGGAGAAGCCATCGCGGCTGGTCGGTGGACCCCGACGCGCAAGCAGGCGATCCGCGAGAGCCGCATTCGCGGCACTCGCCTGCTTTGCGACACGTTGGCCGCCCTGGCGCACAAGCCTCGCGTGCTGATCACGGCATCGGGAATCGGGTACTACGGCAACCATGAGCCCGACCACCGAGTGGACGAAACCAGTGCACGCGGCACCGGATTTCTGGCGGACCTGGTTCGCGATTGGGAACAGGCTGCCGCGCCCGCCTTTGCGGCCGGCATCCGCGTGGTGCACACGCGGTTCGGCATCGTGTTGAGCCCGCGTGGGGGCGCGTTGGCCAAGATGCTCCCGCCGTTCAAGATAGGCCTCGGCGGCAAGGTCGGAAGCGGAAAACAGGTGATGAGTTGGATCGCACTTGACGACGTGCCGTCCGTGATGCTCCATGCCATCGAACACGAATCGCTGTCGGGACCCGTCAACGTCGTCTCCCCGCACGCCGTGACCAACGCGGAGTTCACCCGCACCCTCGGCAGAGTCCTGGGGCGGCCCACGATCTTGCCGCTCCCCGCGTTCGCGGCCCGGTTGCTGTTCGGAGAGATGGCCGACGCCCTGCTGCTCGGCGGCGCCCGCGTGCTCCCGAAACGGCTCGAGGGCTCGGGGTACCGCTTCGCCTATCCTGATTTAGAGCCGGCGCTCGTGCACTTGCTGAACCGACCGCCGGGACGTCACCACGCATAGGAACGAATCACCGCGGGGAAACCGCGGGTGCCCGCGGATCTGATCGGGCCGCGCAATAGACCGAGACGCGACGGCCCAGCCAATTCGATATTGGTCGCGTAAGA